>NZ_PFKO01000316.1:0-1011 GCF_002784285.1 Candidatus Infernicultor aquiphilus | reverse complement strand
TTACCCTGAATGGGAATATCTTGAGATAGGTATAGATCTTGATCATGTCCATTTGTATATGGTCATTCCCCCCAAGTATGCGGTGAGTAAAGTAGTGGAAACCATAAAATCGAATACCAGTAAAGCACTAAAGATAAAGTTTGCTTTCTTGAAAAAGGTATATTGGGATGACCAAGGGATATGGGCAAAAGGTTATTTTGTCTCTACGGTAGGGATAAACGAGAAGATAATCAAAAAATACGTAAAAATGCAAGAGAAGGAAGATACAGGACAAGCGGAGCTTGAATTTTGAAAGCACCACGCCTGTAAGGGCGTGGGTATCTATTCTTTTAGGTTAGGTAAAAGATGTAATTGTAACACAGTCTGAATCTGAACACTAAATAAATCTCAAATTCTCAAAAAATATTTTATAAAAAATTAAATAAATAAAATAATTTAAAGGAGAGTACAAAAATGAAAAAATTATCATTATTTTTAGTATTAATGCTGTTAAGCATATTACTTGCGTTAAGTTTTACTTTAGGTGTGTCAGCAGAAGAGCGTGTAACCCTTATTTTTTCAAGTTGGAGAACTGAAGACATTGATGCGATGAATAGAGTAAATGCTCTTTTCATGGAAAAGCACCCAAATATAATTATTAATTTTCAGCCTATAAAAAATACAGAATATGATGCACAACTAGCGTCGTCTCTTCAAGCGGGGGTTGGCCCTGATATTATGTATTTACGTTCCTATGATGGTGCTAGAATTCTCTACAATAGTGGTTTTTTGTATGAATTAAATGATGCTATACCGGTTTTGAAAACTTTTCCCGAAGCGGCTAAAGCTGCCTGGAGTACTGAAGAGGGGATTATCTATGGAGTACCATCTGTTGGTGTAACTCATGGGGTTTTCTACAATAAAGAAATATTCGATAAATATGGTTTAAAAGAACCAACAACCTGGGCAGAATTTATTGATGTTTGTGATACCTTAAAAGATAAAGGTGAAAGAGTATTAGCCGCAGGCCTT
>NZ_PFKO01000363.1:0-5224 GCF_002784285.1 Candidatus Infernicultor aquiphilus | reverse complement strand
CCTAAATTGATTTAATATTATATCATCAGATATTTTTGATATCAAGCTTTAAATTTAATTTTATAGCTTATAAATAATTAATAAATAAAAATCCTAAAATATATTTTTATCTCTCTTTAATTAATCTCTGGGGACAATTTCACGAATTTTCTTCTCTAATTTTACTCGAGGAACTAGAACCTTTCTACCACAACAAAGACATTTTAGACCAATATCAATACCGGTCCTGGTGATTTCCCAATGAAAACCCCCACAAGGATGTTTTTTCTTTAATCTAACAATATCTCCGATTCCTAATTTTAAAGGCATTTTATTATATTCCAATTGACCAATTGACCAATTGACCAATTCTCCAATTCTCCAATTATATTAGTTGGCCAGTTTACCAGTTACCGGTTAGCCAGCAGGAATAACAGAAGGAACAGACAGATTGGGTGAATCCAACCCAAACTCCTCTTTAAAACTTAAAACTCGAAACTTATGCCCTAAAACCTATTAACCGGCAAACTAAGTAACTGGCTAACCGGATAACTAAGTAAAGTTATAATTGTTGCAAGAGAGAATTATATTCTTCTTTATCTCTTTTTTCTTTAAAAGGGCCGACTATAGATAAATTTATTTTGTTTTTTATAAAAATATTTTGAGCTAATCTTTGAATGTCTTCGACCTTTACTTCTTCAATTCTTCCTCTTACCTCGTCAAAAGTTAAAGGTCTACCATATAAGAACATCTTGTTCCCCAACCAAAATGCCCTACTTAAAGTATTCTCTAAGTTTAAAGATAATGCGCCTTTATACATCTCTTTTGCTTTTCTTAATTCCTCTTCCTTCAAATTATCTTCCTTTATTTTTCTAAGTTCCTCCAGGGTGGTATGAATGGCTTCCTTTGTTTTGCTCGAATCTGTACCTACATAAATGTTAAAAGAACTTATATCGTTAAAATATTGAATAAAGGAATGAATATCATAAGCCAAACTTTTTTTAACTCTTATTTCTTGAAAAAGCCGAGAACTTAATCCCGAACCCAATATTATGTCTAATAAATCCATAGAGTATTTATCAGGGCTTAACCGAGAAATTCCCGGAAAACCAAAAGAAAGATGAGTTTGATTGGTCTTTTTAAATCTTATTCCTATTAGAGAAATATTTTGATTATCATAAGCGGGTATATATTTTTTAATTTCACCCTCTTTCATTCTTTTAAAACATTTCTTAATCTGTAAAATTACTTCCGCTACCTTGATATTTCCGGTAACGCTTATCACTAAATTATTGGGACGATAAAATTCATCTATATATGATAACAGATCTTCTCTTTGAATATTGCGTATACTTTTTTCATCTCCGAGAATAGACTTTCCCAGAGGATGATTTTTCCATATTATCTGGTCAAGCAAGATTTCTACTAATTCCTCCGGTATATCTTGATATTTTTTAATCTCTTCAAGAATTATTTTCTTTTCTTTATAAAGGTCCTCTCTCCTCATTAGTGAGTTTAATACTATATCAGCCAGCACATCGAAAGCAACTTTAAATTGTTCTTGGGGAACTTTAACATACAACTGAGTAGTTTCTTTAGAGGTATAAGCGTTTATCTCTCCACCAATACCTTCTATGACTTGAGATATTTCTAAGGTATTTTTCCTCTGGTTCGTACCTTTAAATAGCATATGTTCAATGAGATGAGAAATTCCTTGATGTTTTTCTTCTTCATATCTTGACCCAGCTCCTATCACTAAAACAATAGCTACCGATTTCATATAAGGCATTTTTTCTACTACAATTCTTAAACCATTTTCTAATTTTATTACTTTATAAATAATAATTTCCTCCCTTTAAATTAGTCGTTAGTATATCGTATCGCGTATCGCGTCAAAATACAGTTCCGCTAAACGCTAACCGCTATTTGTTCTTCCTCAAAGTTTTACTAGGGTTTTTTAACTACAAATACTTCTTCTAATTTTGTAAAATCCACCTCTGGTCTTATTAACACTTTTTGAAACAGAGCATTGTTTTCCTTTTTTACTCCCACTATCTTACCAATCATAATTCCTTTGGGGAAAATACTACCTAATCCAGAAGTAATCACCATATCGTTTATCTTAAGATCAGCATCATGAGAAAGATATTCCATATTACAATAATTACTCTCGCTTCCTTTTACTACTCCTATATCTCTTGATCTCTGAATCATTCCTCCTACTGCACTTCTCTGATCTAGTATTAATAATATTTTTGCTGTATGTGAATCAACACTAACCACTTTACCAACCAGCCCACTGTAAGTTGCTACGGCCATGTTTTTATTTACTCCATCAGCTTCTCCCTTGTCAATAATTATACTATTAAACCAATTTCCTGGTTCTCGGCTAATTACCAAAGAGGGGATCATTTCATAAGAAAAAGATTCTTTAAGTTCTAATAATTTTTTCAATCTATCATAGGCTATTAATTTTTCTTTTAATACAGCATTTTCTTGAAGGGTCATTTCAATTTTTTCTTGTAGCTTTTTATTTTCTTCTTCTACCCTCTTAAATTTAGCTATAGCCTTTAAGTAGTTTTTTGTATTATCAGTAACTATACTTATACCTTGATTAAGGGGAGAAAAAGCTCTCAACACAATACTCTCCAGCCATTTAAGATACATTTTACCATGGTAGTCTATAGTCATTATAAAGACAGTTACAATAATTAATATAATAAGAATTAGCAATGCCTTGTTCTGAGGTAAAAGTTTTTTCAATATAAATCACCTGATTAAATTTATCAATTAGCCAATCAACCAATTCTCCAATTAAATCAGTTAGCCAGTCTGTGAGTAAGTTGCGTAATGTGTAATAAGTGACAAGTAAGCTAAACGCTATACGCTCTATGCTAATTATACGAGATACTATTCACTAACGACTAATTTAAATTCCTTTGCTTGTTCTAATTAAAACTCTTTGATAAAAATTAAAATCCTCCATAACCTTTCCTATACCTTTAATTACACAATATACCGGTTCAAAAGATGTAAAAGTTGGAATACCTATCTCCTCTTGCAAAAGTTCCGCTAATCCTACTAAAAGTGAACCTCCACCAGTCATAATAACCCCCTTGTCTATAATATCCGAGATCAATTCGGGAGGTGTCTTTTCTAAAGTTATCTTTACTGTATTAGCGATTATTCTTAATGGCTCAGAAAGGGCTTCTCTCAATTCATCTTTAGAAATTTTAATTATTTTAGGCAGGCCAGTAACTTTATCCCTTCCCCTAATTTCATAACCACTATTTTCTGGACTTAATTTATCTATAGATAAATTAAGTTTAATCTCTTCTGCAGTTAATTCACCAATATATAAATTATGTACTTGTTTAACATATTTGGAAATTACTTCATTAATATAATCTCCGGCAATCTGGCTTAACTCACTTACCACTATCCCACCCAAAGATATGATAGCTACTTCGGAAGTTCCTCCTCCTATATCTACTACTAAATTGCCCATAGGTTCAAAGATAGGTAGTCCTACTCCAATCGCTGCTGCTATGGGTTCATCGATCAGAAATACTTGTCTTGCTCCACATTTATAAGCAACTTTTGATACTGCTCTTTTTTCTACTTCTGTAACTCCGGAAGGAACACAAATTATAATCGATGGTCTTATAAAACGATTAGGATGATAAACTTTTTTAATAAAAAATTTCAACATTTCAGCGGTTACTTCAAAATTAGCTATTACTCCTTCTTTTAAAGGTCTAACAGTAAACAAACCTCGAGGAGTTCTTCCCATCATCTTTTTTGCTTCTTTCCCAACTGCTAATATCTTATTACCACCATCTTTAAAAGCCACCACTGATGGTTCATATAAGACAATTCCCTTCCCCTTAATATACACGAGAGTGGTAGAAGTACCTAAATCAATCCCTATATTCTTGGTAAATAATCCAAAAAAAATATTTCCTTGCATTTTTCTATCACTCCTTTTCACTCATGTATTCTTCTTAATAATTTTAATTCTTTGGAATAAAAATTAAAAGATCTAAAGATGAACTACTTTTTCACCACAATGTCTGCATTTTCCATCTTCATCCAAGCCCAAATTAATAATATTATAACCTGTTCTTTTAATCAAAAGTGTCTTACAGTTACCACAATAAGTGGCGTTAGCTTCCTCATCCCATATATTACCTAGATATACATATTTCAATTTTTTTTGAGCAATATCTCGAGCTTTATACAATGTGGAAATGGGAGTTGCCGAAATATTCATCTTATAACAAGGAAAATAGCGAGAAAAATGCAAAGGTATTTCTTCATTTAAAGAAGAAATCCAATCCACCATCTCTTTAATTTCCTCTTCGCTATCATTCAAACCAGGGATAATTAGATTGGTTATTTCTAGATGGCAATATTCTTTAGAAAGCTCGATAGTACGTAGTACAGGAGACAATTTTCCTTGGCAATATTTTTGATAGAAAGAATTTCGAAAAGATTTAAGGTCAATGTTCAAAGCATCTATAAAAGGAAGAATTTTAAGGAGAGGTTCATAATTAATAAATCCATTGGTAACCAATATATTTTTTAAATTATTTTTCTTCGCTAATTTCGCGGTATCCAGCACGTATTCATACCAGATTAATGGTTCAGAATAGGTGTAGGCAATCGCTGGGGAATTATTCTGAAGAGCTAATTGCACAGCCTTTTCAGGAGATAACTCTTCTACTGACACATCTTTTATATTTGCCTGAGAAATAGTCCAGTTCTGACAAAAGTCACAAGAAAAATTGCATCCTATGGTACCCAGAGATAAAACCATTATTCCGGGATAAAAATGATAAAGTGGTTTTTTTTCAATGGGATCCATTCCATAGGAAGAAATTTTAGAATAGATTAAAGAATAAAGTTTATTATTTATATTTTTACGAGCTCGGCAAAAACCAACCTGGTCTTTCTTTATTAAACATTCTTTAGGACAAAGCAGACATTTTATGACCCCTTTTTCTTGATCCACTAATTCGTAAAATAAAGCCTCTTTCATTTAAGTAATTACCTCTTAATTAGTCGTTAGTAGGACAGGCGTCTCGCCTGTCTATTAGTCGTTAGTCATTGGGAGCTCTAATTTTGGAGTAGGGGTCGAATTTATTCGACCCGCATTGTTTGGTAACTTCCCAAGCGGGCTCGATGAATCGAGCCCCTACCTCCTAAACGCTCTAATTTATTTATTATTCTGGATTCTGGATTC
>NZ_PFKO01000093.1:2615-5179 GCF_002784285.1 Candidatus Infernicultor aquiphilus | reverse complement strand
GGTAAAAAGATAAATATAATTATTCCTATTATTAATAAGAAAATGTTTACTTTTTTATGATTTAACACCTATCTTCGCTCCTCCTCTCTCAAATAATTCCTAAATTAACCAAAAAACTTTTTCCCCATAAGTCCATAAGGTCTCCAAACCAACACACTTACCATAATGACCATACCGAGGGCTTCTTGCCACTCTGAACCAAAAAATACTGCTCCCGTAGTTTCTGCAATCCCTAAGAGTAAACCTCCGGCAGCTGCACCCCAGATATTTCCTAATCCACCAAGTATGGCAATAATAAACACCTTTCCCACAATGGAACCTAAAAGATGAGGAGAAAAACTATAGATGCTCGCCCAAAGAGAACCGGTCAATCCTGCCAAAGCGGTTCCCAAAGCAAAATTAATTAGATACATTTTTTCTACATCTATCCCTACCGCCTGTGCACCTTCTTTATCTAAGGCAACTGCCTGAATCCCTTTCCCAGTTTTCGTTTTCATCATAAAAAGGTAAGTTAAATAGATTAATATTCCTGCTACAATAAAAGCTAAAAATTTAATTAAGGGAATGTAAGCATCACCAAATTGAAAATTACTACCGGCATATGTGACGCGTATAGTACGATAGTCAGCAGACCACACTTTCAATATAATATTTTCTATTACTAATCTCAGGGCAAAGGTTAAAATAAGAGTAAAAACAATTCCACCCTTAATTAATGGTTGTAAAAGTGTGCGATATATTGCTGCTCCTATTACAAAAAGAATGGCGCCAGACATTATCATACTAATAAAAGGGTCTAGGTGGAATAAATTGAAAAACTCTAAGGAAATATAAGAACCTAAAATAACCATTGCTCCATAGGATAAATTAATAATTCCGCTAATACCCCATTGTAAGGAAAAACCTATACCCATCAAGGCATACAATCCTCCCAGCAGAATTGCGTTTATTAACATTTGTAAGCCCATATAAATATTTCTCCTTTTTCCTTTTTAAAACTGGTAATCTATAATTTACAAATCAAATAAAAAATAAAGATGTTTAACTTTGATAAAATCAAAATATCTTTTCTTTAAAATAAAATATTAATTTTTCATCAAGCCAATTATATCTTGAATAGAATTATACTTCTTTTTAATTAGATATTTTTCAATCCCTTCAATCACCTCTAACATTACATGGGGATTAAAAAAATTAGCTGAACCAATTTGTACTGCACTCGCTCCGGCAAGAAGCATTTCAATGGCATTTTCAGCACAATAAACCCCTCCCACCCCAATAATCGGTATGTCAACGGATTGGGCAATCTCCCAGATCATTCTAACTACGATAGGTCTTATCGCTGGGCCAGACAATCCTCCCATAGTATTCCCTAATCGAAAGACTTGCTGGTCAACATCTATGGCCATGCCCATTAAAGTATTGGCAACAGTGATTATCTGTGCTCCCGCATTTTTTGCAGTTAAAGCCATTTCTCTTATATCGGAAACATTTGGTGATAATTTAGCAATAATTGGTTTTGAAGTGTTTTTCTTTATATTAAAGATTAATTCGTATAATTTATCTTGGTTAACACCAAAAAGAATACCATTATTTAGATTAGGGCAAGAAAGATTTATTTCTAATGCCGAAATCTCTTTATTTTCATTAAGATATCCGGCTAAATTACAAAAATCTGGGATAGAATTTCCCATCAAGCTAACAATAATAGTGTTATTTGCTTTTTTCAATAGAGGTAGTTCTTCTTTTATAAAATATTCTACACCTTTAGAAGGCACGCCGACTGCATTCAATAATCCGCAATCAGTTTCACAAATTCTTGGACCAGGATTTCCTTCTCTTTCTTGGAAAGCAATACTCTTGGGAAGTATTGCTCCTAATCTATTAAGCTCTTTTTCGTTTAATAAAGTACATCTTACATCAAAAGTGCCTGAGGCAGGCATAATTGGATTTTTTAAATGTAAAGGACCCAAATCAACCTCTAAGCTCACTTCTTTAGTCATCAAAAATCACCTCTTCTACTGGGAAAATAGGTCCTTCCTTACAAACTCTTTTATATCCATCATTGGTTTTATGCACACAACCTTTGCAAGCACCTATGCCACAAGCCATATGTTCCTCTAAACTTACAAAGGCTAAAAAATTATATTTTCTTTGTAAATTTCTTATATGTTTGGTAAGTCTTTTTGACCCACAAACATAAACCACATCAATGACTTCTTCTTTTAAAACATTCTGCAGAAAATTAGTGACCATCCCTTTTGCTCCTTTAGAACCATCATCAGTAGTATAAAATACTTTTTCAGAAATAGAATTAATCTCATTACTACATAAAAGTAAATTACCTGTTTGAGCAGATAGGAAAGCATAAATTGCAATCCCTCTTTTCTTACTTTCTAATATTAAGGGCATCAAGGCAGCAATCCCTATACCACGTGCAACTACAGCTATATTATTTGTATTCTCTGGGATCTTAAAACCATTACCAAGGGGTCCAATTAGTTCTACCAGATCACCTACTTTAGATTTAGCCATTATTTGTGTACCTTTACCTATTTCCTTAT
>NZ_PFKO01000093.1:0-2564 GCF_002784285.1 Candidatus Infernicultor aquiphilus | reverse complement strand
GCCTTTTTAAGAAAGGATCTTTATTTTTCCACATAGATAACATGACAAACTGTCCTGGTTTGGCTTTCCTGGCAATTTGAGGAGCTTTGATCCTCATTCTATAATAATTATCATTTAAATTAATATTTTCAATTAAATTACCACTTATCATTAAGGGAATATTAATATTTTCTATTTTCATTTGTATCTCTACTTATAAAATATTTTTTATCATTAAAATTGTTCTAATTTTAAAATTTAGCCTATCCTTTACCACTTACTAAAGCTAAAAGAGCCATTCTAATATAAATTCCATTATGAGCTTGTCTAAAGTAAGCTGCTCCTTCATAATCATCAACATCAGTAGAGATTTCATCTACTCTGGGAAGGGGATGAAGAATGGTAATACCTTTTTTAGCTTGATCAATCAGAGCTCTATTTATAATATATGAACCCTTAAGTTTCTCATATTCCGATGGATTTTCAAATCGTTCTCTTTGTACTCTGGTAACATAAACAATATCACTGACCGCTAAAGCCTTTTCCAAATTTTCAGTCTCTTCAATATCTGCTCCTCGAGCCTTAAGGTCAACAGTTATTTCTGATGGCATTCGTAGAGATTGGGGGGACACAAAAAACATTTTATTGCCATAGAGAGTCATAAAATAACTTAAGGAATGTACGGTCCGCCCATATTTTAAATCTCCCACCAAAGTAACTGTCTGTCCCCCTAAAGCTCCTTTTTCCTTACCAATGGTATATATATCTAAAAGAGCTTGCGTGGGATGTTCTCCGCTTCCGTCGCCGGCATTAATAAAAGGATGTTTGGCATTATCAGCGGCAATCTGGGCAGAGCCATTCATGGGATGACGCATAACAATAACATCTGCATAACCATCCACTGTCCTAATAGTATCAGCCAAAGATTCTCCTTTGGCTACAGAAGAGCTCTTAGCGTCAGCTACTGAAATTACTCGAGCACTCAACCTATTGGCAGCAGTTTCAAAAGAAAGACGGGTTCTGGTACTTGGTTCAAAAAATAAAGTTGCTACTATTTTACCTTCCATATTTCTGATAATATTTCCATCTTTGACTTGCTTTTCAAAACTTGCAGCGGTATTCATAATCAAATTTAATTCTTGAGGCGAAAACTGAGCAGTATTTAATATGTCTTTCCCTTTTAACATTTAGACTAACTCTCCTTTTAATTTATTTTTACAATTTATAATCTAATCTTTTTCTATAATTGTTCCACTTTGTTCCTTTAACGCTTCCAAAGCCTTATCCAAAGAGGTAATGATAGCTTTCTTCCCTCCATTTTCTAAAAACCTCAAACAAGCTTTCACTTTTGGCCCCATACTTCCGGCCAGAAAATGTCCTTCATCAAAATATTGTTTAGCTTTTTGAAAGGTTATTTTACCTAAACTTTTCTCATTAACTTTACCATAATTAATTTTAGCTTCTTCTACATCGGTAAGAATTAAAAAAATATCGGCACCTACTATTTCTGCTAATCTTTCTCCAGCAAGATCTTTATCTATTACTGCCTCAATCCCCTGGTAATTTCCTTCTTCATCTTCTAACACTGGTATTCCTCCGCCACCGGAAGCAATAACAACTACCCCTGCGGCAACTAGTTTCTTAATCACGTTAGCTTCTAGATTAGCTATAGGATCTGGTGAAGGAACGGTTCTCCTCCAGCAGCGCTCTCCGTTTGGCTTAACCTGTTTAATGATATATTGAGGGTTATTCTCCTTCATTTCTTTAGCTTCTTCTGCGGTTAGAAAATTACCTACTGGCTTGGAAGCTTTCTCACCAAAAAATTCTGGGTCATTTTTATCTACTAAAACCTGATTTATTATCGCACAAACCGGTACATCAAGATCCATTTTTTTAAGATGATTCATTAAGGTTTGTTGCAACATATAACCAATTTGCCCTTGAGTCATTGCCCCTACCACATCCATGGGATGCGCTGGGACAGTATCTTGAGCTAACTTTTGTTGTACCATTAAATTACCAACTTGCGGTCCATTTCCATGGGTTATGATTAGCCGATCTTCCTGGTCAAGGTTTTTGATAATTTCTGAGATATGTTTGGTGGTTTTCCAGCAATTCTTGAATTGTTCCTCTGAAGATCCTTTTTCATTGGATTGTTTTATCGCATTTCCACCTAAGGCTATTAAAATTACTTTTGCCATCTTTTGCTTCTCCTCTTACTATAAATTTTTTTTAATATATTAATTTCATTTAATATTTTGTTTTTTAGTTAAATTTATTTTATCTATTAATTATATAATTATAAATATTTCTAATTAAATAATAAAATTCCCTTTAATTTTATTTTAGGTAAATTTATTATAGCCTAACCTTTTAGAAATTTCCGTAGCTGCATCGGTAACAATTTTAATAAGTCTTTCTATATTATTTAAACTCAATCTTTGGACTAATCCGGTTATAGTAATACTGGCTATGGTTTTTCCCTTAATATTTTTTATAGGAGCAGCAATTGCTTTTATTCCTTCTTCAAGTTCTTCATCACAAATTGCAAAACCCTTATTTTTTATTTCCGATAAATGTTCTAA
>NZ_PFKO01000254.1:0-5204 GCF_002784285.1 Candidatus Infernicultor aquiphilus | reverse complement strand
TTTTAGCAACTTCAAAAATTCTAAAAAAATCTTCTCTCTCGAAATCCTTCAAAGAAAGGATATCTCTTCCTAAAAAACTACGCATTGAAAACCTCCTCGTTTTTTTAATTATATAGTGCAGCTACATTTAATTTGCGAAATACATGCTTTCCACGACCATAATCCCCTGGCAGACTTGCCCCGGTCATGATTTCAAAAATTCAAGAAAAGTATCGACTGACTGGTAAAGAGATTCCAATTCGATATATTCATCGTTTTGATGAGCTTGGGCAATATCACCAGGGCCAAATACAATAAAGGGTATCTTCTTTTCAGGAATAATGGTTCCTCCATCAGTACAGTATTTCACAATGGTCGCCTCTTTCACTCCGGCAACTTGCATAAATTTTTGGATATATAAATTATCTAAACTGGTAAAGATAGGGGGATGATAATTAAATATTTCTTCCTTAAATTGTACTCCGAATTCTTCTGCTATATCTCGACCCTTTTTTCTGACCAATTCTAACGCTCTCTTCTTATCTTCCTCTGAAATTACTCTAAAATCAAGCTGTACTTCTGAATAATTGGGGACAACGTTTACCTGCACCCCACCGTGGAATTGTCCTATATTAATAGAATTATTCCCCCATAAAGGGTCTGGATTAAATAATTTTTTATATTCTTCACTCACTTCAAGAACAAATTTACTTCCCGGTACCACTGTATTTACTCCCAGCTCAGGGGTTGAACCATGGGCTGATTTTCCGTAAAATTTAGCTTTTATCCATATTTCTCCCTTTTCTCCAACCGCTACCTGAAGGTTGGTTGGCTCAGTGATAATAAGAAAATCGGTTTGATCAAAAAATCCCTGATCAACTAAGGTCTTTGCTCCTCTATAACCCCACTCTTCATCTGCCGTAAGAGCTAATTGGACTTTTTTCTGGGGGGTGATACCCCTTCTCTTTAAAAGTATTAAGGTATAAATAATAGCAGCCACTCCACCCTTCATATCTGCGGTGCCTCTCCCATACATTTTCCCCTCTTCCATTAACCCCTGAAAGGGTGGCTTGCTCCAATCCTCCTCTATTACTCTTACGGTGTCTAAATGTCCGCAAAGAGTAATATTCCTCTCCTCTTTTCCCTCAATTTTAGCCACGACTGAGCTCCTTCCTTCTTCCAAAGGAACCAACTCGGAAGGGATATCATTTTTTATGAGGAATCCCTTTATAAAATTAGCAATCCCATCTTCATTTCCGGGAGGATTTACACTTTTAATCTGAATAAGCCTTTGAAGAAGTTCATTTAATTCTTTCTTCTCTAAATCGTTCACTTCATTGCCTCCTTCACTGCTTTTAAATTGGGATCTATCACTAAAACTTCTCCTCCCGCTTTCTTAGCACTCTCTACATCTTTTAAACCATTCCCGGTAACCAATACCACCACCTTTTCTTTTCTGGAAATTTTCCCTTCTTTCAGGGCTTTGACCATACCGGCAAAGGCAGTAGAACCGGCAGGTTCAGCAAATATTCCCTGTTTCGAACCTAAATATTTAATCGCTTCCAGTATTTCTTGATCACTTACCGCCATCCCAAATCCTTTTGATTCTTTTATATCTCTTACCGCCATTACCCGATTTCTGGGAATCCCTACGGCAATACTATCGGCAATCGTCTTTGGCTCCACAAATCTTACCAGGCCATCACCATTAACTGCCTCCACAATCGGCGGACATCCTTCTGCCTGTACGGCAACCAGTTTAGGTAAATGATCAATAAAACCTAAGGAAAACATATCCTTATACGCTTTAGCCACCCCGGAGATGATACCGCCATCTCCTACCGGGACAAATATATAATCGGGGACTTGGAAGTCCATCTGCTCAATAATCTCCAAAGCAACCGTCTTTTTCCCTTCGACCATATAGGGATTAAAAGCAGTATTACGGTTGTACCACCCAAATTCTCTGCTTGCTTTAATGGAGAGGACAAAGGCCTGATCATAAGTGCCTCTTACCGCAAAAACGACTGAACCAAATACCAAAAGCTGGACCATCTTAGCACTTGGTGCGGTTTGAGGAACAAAAATGTAACTCTTTAAACCCACTGAGGCAGAAGCTCCCGCTAGTGAAGAGGCCGCATTGCCGGTAGAGGCACAGGTAACCATTTTTTCTCCTAATTCTAGAGCCTTTACCACCGCAATAGCTGAGGGCCTATCTTTTAGAGAAGCAGTGGGATTTCTTCCGTCATCTTTAATCCAGATATTGGACATTCCCAAATCTTCTCTTATTCTTTTCACTTCATATAAAGGGGTCCAACCCACTTTTGACGGCCCAATTTTAGTTATATCGTCCACCGGTAAAAGTGGTAAATATCTCCACATCGAATATTCACTTTTCATTTTAAGTATTTCTTTAGTAAATATTTTTTTAATCTTAGAATAATCATAAATAATTTCTAAGATACCCTCATCTCCACATTGGGGACAAGTATATTTGATCTCCTTAGGTTTATATTCTGTTCCGCACAGTAAGCATTTTAATTTCTGGACATAACTCATTCTATTTCTCCTCTCTGGCATAAGGAATTCCTAATTCTTTTGGAACTCCGATATGTTTAGCTTTTACTAATAAAGTTGCCACAATAATTAATATAAAGGTAAGAAAATAGGGCTGCATACTAAGCAGTGCTGAAGGAATGGTGGTTCCCATCGATTGAAGTTGAAATTGGAGGGCATTAATTGCTCCAAATAAATAGGCGCCTATTAAAGCATACGGGGGATTCCACCTGGCGAATATTACCAGAGCAATCGCCACCCATCCCCGGCCAGCAGTAATGCCATCTAACCAGAAAGGGGCACAATTAAGGGTAAGATAAGCCCCTCCTGCTCCAGCCATCAACCCCCCAAAGAAGGTCCAGAAATATCTTACTTTATATACATTTACCCCCATAGCATCAGCTGCCTGGGCATTTTGTCCCACCGCTCTTAGCTGGATTCCCGCTTTAGTTTTGAATAAAATAAACCAGGTTATAATTACCAGAATATAGGACAGATACACCATATAATCCTGCTTGAAAAGAATGGGACCAAAAAAGGGAATTTGGGAAAGTCCTGGAATTATTACTTGAGGTATAGTATGGGCTAATTGCAGATTTACAAATTCTTGTCCATAAAAATTAGTTACACCCAGACCAAAAATACTTAAAGCCAGACCACTTACTACCTGATTTCCCCTTAAGGTAATAGAAATAAAAGCATGAATTAGGGAAGCTAAACCACCGGCCAGCATGCCCATAAAAAAGGCCCAATAAATTTGACCGGTCATAAAAGCGGTGGCAAAACCTACCAGTGCTCCAATAATCATCATACCTTCGATTCCCAGATTAAGAATTCCGGAACGTTCGGTAAATATTTCGCCAATGATGGGAAAGAGCAATATGGTTCCGGATTCCACAGTTGCCGCTAAAAGAATTATGGTAATTGCATAAGCATCTGGTCTCATATAATCTTTCTCCCTTTATAATAAAGTTTATAATTAGTGAGGATTGCCCCTCCCAAAAGAAAGAAAAGAATCGAACTTTCTATCAGCCCCACAATTCCTATGGGAACTTTCATAGTAATCTGTATTTGAGAGGCCCCGGCAAATAATCCTCCTAAGAAAAAAGAAACTATCATGGCGGTCAGAGCATTAAGACCAGAAAGCCAGGCTACAATAATGGCGGTATATCCGTAGTCAGGATTAATCTCAATTTGTAACATATGAATAATCCCCGAGATCTGAGCCATGCCAGCCAGACCAGCCAGACCCCCGCTTATAATCATAGCTAGAATAATATTTTTCGCAATATTAATACCAGCATATCTGGCCGCTATCTCATTTTCTCCAATCACCCTGATTTCATAACCAAATTTGGTCTTTTTAATAATAATCCAGATAATAATAGCGGCAATAATTCCAAAAATTAATCCCAGATGTATTCTGGTATGTGAAATTAATTTAGGTAATTGAGCATTTAAGTCAAAGATTTTGGTAAGGGGAAACCCAAAACTGCGTGGATTTCTCCAGGGACCATACATTAAAAATTTTAAGCTATAAAGAGCAATATAATTTAATAATAGAGTAGCTATGACTTCATTTACTTTCCAATAGGCTTTCAGGGCAGCCGGTATCAGCGCCCAGAGGGCTCCTCCGACCATCCCGGCAATACACATCATCATAAGAAGAATTGGTCTGGACATCGTTTCCGCAGAATTAAGGGCAAAATAGGTACAAAAAATTGCCCCCATAATATACTGCCCATAGGCACCTATATTCCAGTAGTTCATTTTAAAAACCAGGATAAGACCAACCGAGATAAGAAGAAGAGGAATGGCAACTACAATGGTTTCGGAAAATACATAGGTACTTCCAAAGGCACCGATAAATATCGCTTTATAAACCGTAAGAGGATTTACCTGGGAAAACATCACGGCAATACCACCAATTAACACACCCAAAAGAATAGATATTAAGGGAATGAGAATACGCAAATGAAGCGGTATATTTTCTCTCTTCTCAAACTTTAACATTCTCTTCTCCTTTGACCAAAGGATTTTTATGCACCCCAGCCATCATCAATCCTATTTCATTAATATTGGCATCATCTATATCCACCATACCCACAATTTTACCCTCATAGATTACCCCAATTCGATCGGAAATCATCAGCAATTCCTCAAGATCTTCTGAGATGAGCAGTATGGCCACGCCTTGATCTCTTTCTTCTAATAATTTTTTCCGGACAAATTCGGTAGCTCCTACATCTAACCCGCGACTAGGATGAACCGCGATCAATAAAGCTGGTTCCTCTCTGATTTCTCGGGCTAAAATTAGTTTCTGTAAATTACCTCCGGATAGAAATTTTACCGGAGCATTTTCTCTGGGTACCATAATATTGAATTGCTTGATTAATTCTCTGGTATATTTGGCAGCTTCCTCATAGTTTAAAAAAATCCCCCGGGAGATCGGCTCTCGATCATATCGCCTGAGGATAGCATTTTCTACCGAACTAAGATTAGGCACCAGCCCTACTTTAAGCCGATCGGGAGGAATATAATTGGTCCCCTCTTTAGTAATAGCTTTGGGACAAAGATTAGTTACCTCTTCACCTTTGATATAAACCTTCCCGGCAATTGCTCTTCTTAAACCAACAATGACTTCAGCTAATTCTGTTTGTCCATTCCCA
>NZ_PFKO01000315.1:0-5338 GCF_002784285.1 Candidatus Infernicultor aquiphilus | reverse complement strand
TTCCCTTTCGTGGACTACCACTCCTTCTATACCAGATAACCTCATGCCAGTCAGGGTGTGGGTATTATCGCTTATTATAAAGACCTTCATAGGGATCCCTCTATATTTTACCCAGTATCATTATGGAGACAATCAGCCCATATATGGCAATACCTTCAGCCAAACCCACAAATATAATGGTTTTACCCACAATATTCGGGTCCTCTGAAATAGCCCCTATAGCCGAGGAGCCTACGACAGCCACTGCATAGCCTGCGGCGATAGCACTAATTCCGGTGGAAAGTGCAGCCGCCAAAAATCCCATCCCCGATGAAGAATTTGCCGAAGATTCAGCACTGGCGATACCCGGTATCAAGAAAAATAGGAAAACCGCTACCAGCACTACATAAATCGATACACTTGCTCTTACTAATTTTCTGATCCTCTTTGCATTAGCTTTATCTTTCTTTAAATAAATATAGAACCCTGCTGCCACGGTCAATCCCGGTATAGCCATGGCCATAAACGATACTGCATACATTTTTAAAACCCCCCTTTCAAATTTATAATGTTGTAAATATATATCCCGATACCCAGGGGAATACCCCTTTTTTTATGATATAAACTTATTCTCCTACCGACAGATGATATACCTTTTATTTTTACCGGGACATATTCTATACCATCTCCCCGGTAATATTTGCTAAAGAGCTCGTAATATTCCAGCCTCAAAGCCTGAATAAATACTATAAGTCCTTCTAAAACGATAATTACTATATTCCCCAATACCAATACTGCCAGGTTTCCCCATGAGGTGCTCATCATCCTGGCTAAGGTGGCAAAGGCTATATAAAGTCCCACATGGGTCAAGGCAAAAGCTCCCACCCTTAGGAAGGATATAGTATTGGAAAGCATGGAAAGCAGAGTCTCTATTACTCCAAACCCCTCTTCTATATAATAATTAGCCGGAGATCCTCTGTAAAGCTTATCGGCATGGAGCAGCTTGTTGGCCAGAGGTTCTTTAAATACCATCAAAATAAGAAGACCCATCATAGTATAAGCCAGTGCTGGTGATATATTACTATGGGTAACGACAACCCGAAATATGGTATATAACAATATTAGGTAAAAGGCAAGTCCTACTACACCATTTCTGCTGAAAAGGCCTTCTTCCATGTTTTTTCCAAGGCTGGAATTTATTATGTTGTATATATAACTACTTAAGATAAGTACCACACCAAAGACCACTGCCACCACCAGCATGTAATTGATGTTTGCCATAGGCCTGATGATGAGCGGTGATAGGATTTCCTCGGAGCCGAAAACACTGCCGTAAACGAAACCAAAAACGGTGGAACTTAAACCTATCCGGCTCAAAATTCCTCCCAGGCTAGTCCTTTTCCATCCCAGTTCTAAAATAAGACCGCTAAAAAGCAGTATAAGTCCCTGGCCCACATCACCGAACATCGCTCCAAAGAGAAGCATATAGGTCAAAGCGAAAAAGGCCGTAGGGTCTTTTTCACGGTAAGCCGGGGTGCCATACATCTTCACCAATATTTCAAAAGGTCTAAATAGTTTTATATTACTAAGTTTTGTAGGTGGGGTTAGGCCCGAACCAGTTTTATTGATATCCTCCACCAAAATTATAACCTCACCCCCGAACTGGCTCTCCAGTTCGCTTTTCAGTCTGGACACACTGCTAACCGGTACGAAGCCAAACATAAAAAATAGTTTATTACCCATGGCAATCTCTGATTTGAGTTCTTCGGTCTTTTTCTCCATTTCCAGCCTGGAATAACCTTTTTTTAATTCTGTAATGTATTTTACCCTATAATCTTCCGAGGATTTTTTAAGGTATTCTATGACCTTTTGGTCCTCACCTATACTTTTCCTAAGTTCCTCCGTAACTTTTGCGGCAGTGCCCCCAAATTCTGTAGGTATAGCCAGAAGGGTATAATTAAGAGAACTAAAAATCTTCTCCAGGGTTTCCTCCAAACTTACTGGAGTTATGGAAGCCACTATGACATATTTGCCTTCCACTCCCACCTTTAATACTACTGCTGGTATGTTCTCGTAATTTTTCTTGAGCTTATCGTAATTTTCTCTGGAAATCCTTATCAGCCTGAATACCAGGTATTTCATATAAATAAACCGGCTTAGATCTAAACTAAACCTGGACAGATATTTAAGGTTATCAATGTACTCTCTTTTTTTATTGATAGAGCGCACCTTTTCTTCTATCTCATCGGCAGTGGAACAAACCTTAGCGTAGATGTCCGAAAGTTGCTTCATAAAGTCATCATAGTCATAATCCTCGCCCAAATATTCCATTCTTAGTTGGGGCTTTATACTAAAAAGACTTAATAATGATTTTACCACTTCTTCGTCTTTAGTAAAATCCCGCTTTGAAGAATAGGGCTTTAAGAAAGGTAGTTCTTCTAAGGCTTCTATGTTTTTCTCACTAGGAGGCAGGAAAAAATCGGTGGAATTCACTCTGACTAAAGCGTTTATCATGTGCATACTCCCGTTTAAAGCCACCAAACGTAAAACCCGGTTTAAAAGAGTTTTTTTACCTATAACTCCTATACTTTTCATTTTTTCTACACTCATAAAAATATCTCCTTGAACTTAGGCCGCTTTCACCAGAAATTTCCTGGCTTCTTCCGGTGGCAGGTCATATCTTATACTCTCTATTATGGAAATGATATCCCTTATTTCAAATTCAAGTGACCACACATATCCTATAGTCTGGATTATACTCATGGTGAACTTATGGGTCATAGCCATGAGTTTATAATAGATAAACCTGTTGATGCGCCTTTCCATATATATATCCCTGGATATTTCTTCTTTTTTAAACAAAAAACCATAGACCGTATTTATGGTCATCCGGTAGAGCTCCTCAAGGTTCTTCGTATAACACATGCCCTGGCGATCCGCAAAAGTCAGTCTATCTCCAAAATTTATGGTGTAGTTTAAAAGCTCTTCCGGTGACAGGTGGTAAAATTTTTTACCTCGGTAGATCCACTGAATATTGTACAGATCAGCTACCATCCCTTCCCATTTCTTCAGCATTTTTCTGTCCTCCCCGGATATTTTTAGCCTTCGGCTTTGAATGATGTTAAAATAACCCATATCCAGAGCCATCTCAAACCTGAAGAGATTTTCTCTCTTGCCATCTACCAGAGGGTTCAAGACCTCAAAAAACTCCGAACCTTCCAAAGAATATATCAAGTCCCTAATCGTCTTTGATTTAAAAAGCCTTTTAGGGTTAACTCGGCTGTATTTGCCTAAAAAGGAGAGGGGTTTTTCAATAGTTTCTGGCTCCTTGCCGTTGAAAATACTTCTGGCCAGGACCTTTAAATCCTCTATCTCATATTTCATATAAAGCGAACGGACAAGGTCCTTATAATCATCCCAGAAATAATGGATAAGTTTATCCATGTTTTTGATCATATTGCGCTTCAGAATGTCTTCCAGGTCTCTCCTGCTGACCGTGTCGAGGTGAATTCCTCCTAATAGCTTGCCGTAAGAAATATTCTCTTTTAAATAGCGGGCTACCTCGGCCACGGACTTCTTCTGAAGCATATTCAAGTAATCTTCCCGTCTCAAAAATTCTTTTTCCATCACCCTTATCTTGGTATTTACGGCTGAATATCTAGTAAGCTTATCCATGACTCTCCCTATGGATATCAAAAATCCGTTTTAATATTTCATCAGTAATATCTTTCAGGGATTTTTCAAATTCCCGCTCCATATTCTTGAGGACTTCCTTAGTATTCAACTTCAGCTGGTCAACTTCCTGTTCTGCTTCTTGCCGTATCTCTTGTGCAGTTTCCTTGGTTTCGTCTTCTATCTGGCTTGCATAATTCCTGAACATTTTCTGTTCTTCTTCTTTACATCGGCGTTCCAGGTCAGCCAGTTGTTTTTTCCTTCTTGCGCTTTTATCAGCTGCTCTGGTGTCGAGCTCCATGAGCCTTTCTATTATAGCTTGCTCTTCCAAAATACCACCTTCTTTAAAGTTTTAAAATTCCCCAAAAAAAGTTTAAAACCTGCCCGCAGTGTACAGGCCTATTTAAAAAGCGATTATCTTTTGACTAAGCTTTATAAGTATATTACTGCTAGGTTACAAAGTCAATTATCAAGAAAGCCAGATATCTGTCATATTTAAACCTCCTTTCATTGAGGAAATGGTGCAAATATCGGGGTCAGCCTGTGAAGACCTGAACCCTCTTTGCTGCTCTTTGCTCTTTAGATATACACTATCACTCCTACTATTCCAGCCAGAATAAGTATCAGAATAGGGTTTAGCTTTTTACTCCTTAATAGGAGAAAACTTACTACTCCGATAATTATCCCTTTTATATCTGAAATACCTCCACCTTTTATTATAGAGTAAGCAGCAGAAGCAATTAAAGCTACCACAGCAGGTCTTAAGCCTTTCAAAATGTTCGTTACCCATATATTTGTTTCAAACTTTTTTAGGAATCTAACAACGATAAGTATAATTATTACTGAAGGAAGGCACACAGACACAGTTGCGACAATAGAACCTAGAATTCCACCTACTTTATATCCTACAAAGGTAGCAGCATTTATAGATATAGGTCCTGGAGTAAGCTGGGAAATAGTAACTACCTCTAAAAATTCTTTATAGGTAAGCCAGTGGAAATTATTCACTATTTCTTTTTCTATAAGAGGTAATATTGCATATCCTCCTCCAAATGCAAAAAGACCTATCTGAGCAAAAATAAGAAAAAGTTGAATTAGAATCATTTTTTCTCCCCTAAAAATAATCCTAGGATAGCAGATATCACTATAGCCAATATAGGATGTATCTTAAAGTAGAGAAGTAAAAACAAGAGAATTGATGCAATAATAACTTCTCTGTATCTTTTTAGAGCATCTCTACCTATATCTATTACTGCACTTATAATGAGAGCAACTATAGCTGGATTTGCTCCTTTAAAAAAGTCTTGAACCGCTGTAAGTTCTCGAAATCCTAAGAAAAACATTGCCACTAATATTATCGTAACAAAAGAAGGAAGTATTGCTCCAGTTACAGCTACTATAGAACCTAAAGTTCCACAGATTCTATATCCAACAAATGTAGCAGTATTTATTGCAATTGGTCCTGGAATACTCTGTGATACTCCTATTCCGTCTATAAAATCCTCTGAACCAATCCACTTTTTCTTTTCTACTACTTCATTCTTTATAAGAGGAAGCATGGCATAGCCTCCCCCCCAAGTAAATACTCCTATCTTAAAGAATACAATAAAGATAGAAAGAAGTAAATCAAGCTTAGACCTTGTATCTTCCTTTACATTCATGAGTCCCCTCTAAAATAAAATATAAT
>NZ_PFKO01000109.1:0-5347 GCF_002784285.1 Candidatus Infernicultor aquiphilus | reverse complement strand
AGGATTATGGCTGATACCATTATGTTCACCGCTGAGTTTGGCCGGCTTCCGTTTTCGGAATACAATACGGCGAAGTCTTCCTCTTTTATCTTCTTGAAAATTAGCTGATAAAAATTGTATTCCTCCGATTCCCTTATCTTTTTTCTCTTTGATTCCGACAGCTGTCTCTCTATATCGAAAAAAGATGTCTGTAGATGAGTGGTATTTTCGCGAAACATTTTTTTTCTTCCTCCTCTCTGCCTGTGCGTGTACTGTACGCATGCAGACAGGTGTATCGACTTCCTTTATTATACAACTTCTCCGTCTTAAAACTAAAAATAATTCAGCCTATAATTGACTTTTTAGAGTGGACTCATATATAAAAATAGAAAAATAATCGGGTGTGAATTTCTTATTTAATACTCTTTTATATATTCGACAAAGGGTTGGGTAAATCCTGCTTTTTGGGAAGAAAACTTTTCAGTTTTCGGTTTTTAGGAAAGAGATTGCCGCGCTTTCTTCGAAAGCTCGCAAGGACAGAAATTAGAAAATGGGACCTACCGTGTCCCTATTTATTTTATCATATCGGATCTATGTCCATCTCTTGGTATTTATTGGTTATCCAGTTGTTTTTAAAACATTTCTTTTTTATCATTTGTTACCCGTAAATCCACTAATGCGACATTTTTTAAAATGGCGCATTAGTGGATTTTATTAATTTCTATAAATAAGTTTTTTATTTCGTCCTTTATTTTTCTATTGTGGGCATAGTCGAGCATTTCTGCCATATTAATCCGGTAATTAAGAACTATGTTAGAAATAATCTTTATATATTCTTCTTGGTCTATAAGGTTAATTTTTTTCATTTCCATAAATAAATCAACAAGTATTTTTTCTATCTTTGTTAGATTTTTTTCTTTAGAAACACGAGAAGAAACAGAGGGTCTTAGTATAATAGTTTGAGGTTTTAATTCTACAAATTTTTCTACTTCAATTTTATGGGGATTAAGATAAACATTATAATCATTTTCTATTAAAAAATCTTTTACGGATGGCAGGAAATCTTTATCGGTATAAATAAAAATTACAAATTGAGTGGGTAAGTGATGGAAAAAACCTTTTAATTGTTCAGTGCTCCAGCAAGAAAATTCAAGAAGTGGAAATTTTTCTATTAATAATTTTATAATTTTTTCAGTAGATTCTATATTCAGCTCAAATTCTTTTTGAATATTAGAATACCATCCTCTGCCTGCGGGATATATAACTTTATTTTTTTTAAGAAGGTAAAGATATTTTTTTAAAGTATCTTCTTCAAATTTAATTCCCTTTTCAGTAAAATATCTTTTTAAATCGTTAATATGAAAATAATATCTATCTCTTGCGTAATCAATAATATGTTCTTTAATAGTTATGTTCGCCATCGTTCCTCCTTTCTCGTTTTATCTGTGTCGTCAGACAGTTAAAAAAAATAATCTTTTTTAATTTTCTATAACTTATTATTAATACGACAAAAGGTTGGGAAAGTCCTTTTTTTTGTGAATTAAATTATAAAATACAAGGGTTTTCAATTCACCGATTAACTAATTCACCTATTGACCAATTCACCAATTCACCAATTAATTAATTAAACCATTTACTAATTTAAAAACAATCTGCCAATTAAAATAATCTACAATCTTCCGATCAATCAATTAATTTAGTTAGCCAGTTGTCCGGTTTGCCAGTTAACCAGTATTTTTGTTGACCAGTTATCCGGTTAACCAGTTTGCCTGTTAAGGCTAAGAAATCTAATAAATCAGGATTTGCAATAACAGAAAATGTTTCACCCTCACCCTACCCTCTCCCTTCAAGGGAGAGGAATATAGGAAAAATATCCCCTCGAAGGAGTAGGGAATATTTGTTTGCTCATTTCAAAATCTCCCAAGAACCCCCTCTGTCTGGACCAACCCTTTTTATTTTATTTTTTTTCTTTAGTTGGTTTAAATTGAATTTAATTCCACTTTCACTTATTCCTATCTTTTCTGCAAGCTCTTTTCTAGTTATTCTTGGTTTCTCTTTAATTAGCTCCAATATTTTCTGGGTAGTTTTCTGGGTAGTTTTCTGGGTAGTCAATTTGAACATTAGCTCCTCTTTCATTATAATCCCGATGAGCCATTGAGTTTACTACTGCTTCTCTTAAAGCATCTTCAGGAATTTCTAAAATCTCTTCTCTAGGACCTGCCGTTTCAATCTTATATTCCAATCTTAGGTTTCTTAATAAAAACGACATTACATTATGGTAATTCGAGAGAGAATCTTCTGTAAAATCTTTTCTATCTATTATTTTGTATTTATCACTTCCTTTATACAAAACACAAGTAATTATCGCCTGTTTGAAAAATTTCTCAACATTATTGCAGAAAAATAAAACACCCGCATTCTTGAATTTCTCAGTTTCGGTTAAAACTCCTAGATTGATTAATATATTCTTATCTGGAATAACTCTGCTTATCTTGGCTTTTTGTAAAAAAGTATCAAACTTCATTTGATCAAAACCATTTTTAAAGCTGAATTCTTTATTTATAGCTTCATCAAATAATATCTTTCCTTCTTGGTTAAAGAAATCTCTTATTTCATCTGTGGATAATTTTTGAGAATTACTTCCCTGTCTTAAAAAGAATCCAGATGAACATCTATACGGTTTATTGATTCCTTCATCAACATTTACAATAAGGACACTATTAATTATTTCAAGTTCAATAGCTATTGATGGGTCACAATTTCTTGCGGTATTTTGGATTTCAGATTTTAGATCGTTGGTTATTTTAATTCCTTTAACTACACCCCTATTATCAATTCCAATGAATATTCTTCCCCCTTCAGTATTCGCAAATGCAACAAACTCTTTTGCTATATCTTTAGAACTATAATTTTCTTTAAATTCTATTTTTAAACCTTCACCTTGTTTTAATAGAAACTCAAATTCCTTTTTGTTCATATCTAAATTTTAAACCCGATTCCTTCCAGATTCTTTTTAATCTCTTCTTCTAATGTCGTTGTAATCTTTTCTATTTTTCTATAACTTAATGTTAATTCGACAAAGGTTTGGAAAAGTCCTTCTTTTTTGTGAATTAAATTATAAAATGCCAGGGTTCGTAATTCACCAATAAATTAATTCACCTATTGACCAATTTGCCAATTCACCAATAAATTAATTAACCCATTCACCAATTTAGAAACAATCTGCCAATTAAAATAATCTACAATCTTCCGATAAATCAATCAATTTAGTTAACCGGTTATCCGGTTTGCCAGTTAGCCAGTTGAGATTGCCTCATTCCCTTCGGTCACTGGCGATAACGGAGAATGTTTCACCCTCACCCTACCCTCTCCCCTCAAAGGGCGAGGAATATAGGAAAAATATTCCTTTGAAGGAGAAGGGATTATTTGTTTGCTCATTTCAAAATCTCCCAAGAACCACCTTTGTCTGAGCCGATGCGCTTGATCCTACCTTCTTTTTTGAGTTTTGCTATTTGCCATTCTACTCCTTTTTGTGAAATTCCTAACATTTCCGCCAGTTCATTTATCGTTATATATGGTGTTGCTTTTAAAACAGATAAAATTTTCTCCCTAGTTTTCTCCCTAATTTTTGGCCTTTGGAAAGTAGCAGTAAAGAAGGTATCAAATTCAAATTTAATCGGCGGCAATCCGGCTTTAGAGATGAGCTTCTTTATCTTATTGATACCAGTTCCCATCTTTTCGATATATCCGGCTCGATGTAATAGGTTGGCGATATTAGGATTTCTTAAGACACTCTTTTTACCAAAGTCTTCCGGCTTTAATCCTTTGGCCAGTCCACCGAAATTGGTTATTTCAATCCGGTCATCAAACATCTCTACCATGATATTAGTGCCTTTTTCAAAATAATCCCGATGAGCAACTGCATTTATAATTGCCTCTCGCAGGGCCTCATAAGGGATCTCAGGAATTTCTTTCCTTCTTGGTTCACCAGTCATTTCATATCTTAAGGGGATATATTGTTTTAGAAAATTCAGGGCTCTATCTATGCTGGAGATTAAATCTTCGTTAAAATCACGTCGGTCTAACACCTCTACTTTTTCTGTTCCTTTATAGAGGGCACAGGTTATAGCGGTATGAAAATAGATATCCTGTAGGTTTTTGGAAAAGAAGAGAATGCCAGTGTTATTAAAGATAACTTTTCCTTCCTGTCTTTCAGCTACTCCTAAGTTAGTTAACACCGTAGGGGCATCCAGGACTTTTGAGATACCGGCAAGTTTTAAGAAGTATTCAAGTTTTTGGGGGTCGAAGTGGGTATGATAATCAAACTTTAAATTGATAAGCTCATCAAAGCGGATTTTGCCTTCTGTTCTACAGAATTCAATGATTTCATCTCGGCTAAGCTTTTGGGAATTTGGACCTACTCTAATATAAAAACCGGAAGAACATTTATAAGGTTTGTCTTCACCTTCTCTTACATTTATAATAAGAATATTTTCAAATTCTTCTAATATAATTTTAACGGGAGGCTGGCAATTGTGGGCGATATCCTGGATTTGAGATTTAAATTTATTGGTTAGATTTATGCCTTTTATTTCCATGTCATCAGTTATTCCAAGAAATATCCTGCCACCTGATGAATTAGCAAAGGCCACCAGTTCTTTATCTATACTGGTCATAGATTCTTTAAATTCAATTCTGTAACCTTCACCTTCTTCAAGTATTAGCTGTAGTTCATCTTTGTTCATATTTATGATCACCATCTTTTATATTTTTCTATAACTTAATGTAAGTTCGACGAAGAGTCAGGAAAGTCCTTCTTTTTTGTGAATTAAATTATAAAATACCAGGGTTCGCAATTCACCGATTGAGTAATTCACCAATTCACCAATGTGCCAATTCACCAATAAATTAATTAACCCATTCACCAATTTAGAAACAATCTGCCAATTAAAATAATCTACCAATCTTCCGATCAGCCAATTAATTTAGTTAGCCAGCTAACCGGTTTGCCAGTTGACCAGTTGAGATTGCCATACCCTTGATAAATCAGGGTTCGCAATAACGGAAAATGTTTCACCCTCACCCTACCCTCTCCCCTCAAGGGCGAGGAATATAGAAAAAATATCTCCTCAAAAGGGAGGAAATATTGGAAGAATCTCCCCTCAAGCGCGAGGGAATATAAGAAAAATATCCTCTTGAAGGAGGAAGGAGTATCGGAAGAATCTCATCTTAAGGAGTCTTAAGGAGAAGGAAATGCGAGGGTAGTACTTATTTTAATATGTTCAGAAAATTCTTTCGCGGTGATATATTTATTATCTTTCATTAATTCTATAATTTTTATTTCGTTTTCTCCCAACTTTTCTCCCAA
>NZ_PFKO01000165.1:0-1058 GCF_002784285.1 Candidatus Infernicultor aquiphilus | reverse complement strand
TTGCCTCTTGAAATAAATTCTACCAATCTTGATTTATAATTTCTCCTCTCATTATATAATTCATGTGGTACGGGTCCGTTTACCATAGCTTTATATTCAAATTCAAGAGCTGGTTTACCAATATCTTTTAAACTTAAAAAATCTAAATAAGCTAAATATTTAAACAATATTGTTTGTGATAAATATCTTCCTGTTTTATTGCAATGCTCGGTAGCAAAATAACACATAGCATTTTCACGCTTTTCTTCTCTATATGGTATCATCCAAATCACTTCCTTATTTTTTAACTGATAAGTTCTTTATAAGTAATTCTACCATAACAATTGCCTAAAAGTAAATTAAATCTATTTTCTTCTATACCTTTTTTGATATTATATCTAAAATTACATTCTTTTAAACATCTTTCAATATGTCTTGGTGAAATATAATGGTAGATCCATAAAAATGATCTTTTAAGGAACGAGAAAAATCCCTTAAACATGTTTTTATCGCATATACATCATCTAATGTTATGTTTACTTGTTTTTTCTGAGCATGCATCACTTGGTTTGAACGTATTAAATAGGAGGATTTAATAAATTGTTTAGTAAAAATATTTTTAAGACCTACTTTATTTATTTCTTTTTCAATATCTTTAACTTCTTTATCTAGTTTCTCAACTTGAAGAACCTTATTAGTTACGATATTCTCAAAGCACCAATAAAAATTATAAAAAGCTTCTTTATAAAAATCTATATTAAAAAACGTAAGGCTTAGGTGCAATATACCTTTAATATATTCTTCTCTAATTGTAGATATTGTTTTTTTCTTTTGCTAAAACTCCATAATATTTTAGAGTATTTCGAATTTCATTTTCTGAAATTTCTTTGATACTTCCTTCAAAATATTCTTTTCTTCCTTCCATCTTCAAAAGAAATGGAAAAATATTGCTCTTTTTAATTGGATCGTAAACTTCATATGTACGCATTGAAAAGCCAAACCAATCCCATGTAAAGTATCCTAAACTTGCAATATTTAATGCCATTATAAAAGTCGATATACAAACACCTGAAAAAGCA
>NZ_PFKO01000020.1:0-1048 GCF_002784285.1 Candidatus Infernicultor aquiphilus | reverse complement strand
ACGAGAAATGGGGGTATCAGGAGAGCTATACAGGATAAGGGTTTTAGAGGGAGAAAAGATGAAAACTATTCCATTTTACCACTAAAACTATTCCATTTTACCACTAAAACTATTCCATTTTACCACTATTTTATTAAAAAATCTATACAGGATAAGGGTTTTAGAGGGAGAAAAGATGAAAATTTGTTTAGATTACCAATAGTTGAATAGTGTATATCATCAACATAGATTAAAATTCATAACATTTGACAAAATATAAATTTTAAGGTATAATAATTTATCAACAAAATCCACCAAAATGGAAAATAAAAAAGAAAAAGCATTGGTAAAGCAAGATATAAATTTTCTAGAGTATCCTAACTGGGCTTTATCAAGGTGGGGCGGGAGAAAGGAAATTGTAATTAAAAAAGAGAAAGGGCTCTATAAATTTAGAACTGCTAATGATAGACTTCCTGATAGGGTGGATAAAACAATTCTTTATTACTTAATCAGATCACTTGGGGAAAAGAATTTTAATAGAAGAAAAATAAAAACTACCCGATACAGAATGACAGAAGATATTTTTGGCGGTCGTTCTCAATATGGATATAAGCGGGTAATAGAAGGTTTGGAAAGATGGACAGATGTATCAGTGAGTTTTGAAGGTATTTTTTATAAAGGTGATGGTTATACTACAAGAATTTTTCATATAATAGACAATGTAAAATTAAATAAAAAAACAGGGGAATTAACTATTAACCTTGATGACTATTATTTAGAATGGCTGAAAGCAAGCCAATATTACCGGATGATTGATTACAAAGAATTCAGAAAATTTAAGAAAGATATCTCTGCAAGATTATACGAAATCTTTAAGGCCCAACCTTTGCCCTGGAAGATAGAGGCAAGAAACCTTGCCGAAAAATTAACTCTGGGTCAAAAGTATCCCTCTTATATTGTCCGAAAAGTTGAGCAAGGTATTAAAGAACTCAACAAAAAAACAGACCTTAAAATAAAATTCTCTCACGATAAAAATGAGCGTAAAGAAACTATCTGCGTCTTTTCTCTT
>NZ_PFKO01000364.1:0-5729 GCF_002784285.1 Candidatus Infernicultor aquiphilus | reverse complement strand
GAGATTCACCATTTTCGTATCTTTTTATAGCTTTTTCTCTTAATTCTTTACTGTTCATAACTGACCTCCTTTTTTAAGGTCAGTATAGAACATTTAGTTATTAAGTTCTCGATGTGTGTATATTTTTTTTCATTAAGGTTCACGATGTGTTGATATTTTTAAGTTCACGATGTGTTGATATTTGTCAACTATTCACTAACGACTAATAATATCACCATTTTATCTATGTGCTTCTACATTTAATAATAGCCCTATCACTAATAAATTAGAAATCATAAAACTTCCACCATAACTCAAAAAAGATAGAGGTAACCCGGTAGCTGGAAACATTCCCATAGCCATACCAATATTTACTACTATATGAAAAAAGAGGAAAGTCACTGCCCCGGTGGCTAATAAAGTTCCCAATAAATCCTTTGCCTCAAGAGCTATTTTAACTCCTCTCCATAAGATAATGGTATAGAGTCCTAATAATAAGATGGCTCCGACAAAGCCTAATTCTTCTCCTACTACCGAAAATATAAAATCAGTATGTTGAGCAGGGAGAAAATTCAACTGACTTTGTAAGCCACTAAAGAGTCCATTTCCTAAGAAACCACCTGAACCGATAGCAATCTTCGACTGAATAACATTATAACCGCCCCCTAAAGGGTCCAGGTTAGGGTTAAAAAATAAAATTAATCTCTTCTTCTGGTAATCTTTCAGAAAAGTCCACAACACCGGAATAGAAGATAAGGTTACTATAAAAGTAAAAATTAAATATTTTATCTTAACCCCTACCACAAATAACATTATGATCAGAATGGCTAAATATACTAAGGAAGTTCCTAAATCCGGTTGTAAAAATACTAATAAAATTAATAGTCCAGTATAAGTGAAGGGAAGTAAAAAATAGAAAAAATTATCCAGTTTCAATTTATTCATCGATAAGAAATTAGCCAAAAAAATTATTAAGGCAACTTTGGCAAACTCCGAAGGCTGAGATCCAAAAGATCCTATAGGCAACCAACGCCTTGCTCCATAAGTTGACCTCCCAAAAATTATAACCATTATCAGCAAAATAACTGCACTAATATAGATCACCTGAGAATATTCTTCTAACTTATGATAGTCTATAAAAATAATTATAGTTAAAAATAAAAATCCCAATACCATCCATAAGAACTGCTTCTTTACGAAAAAATAAGGACTATCTACCTCTGTAGTTGTTAAACGGGTTGAACTATATAACACCAAGAGACCATAAAAACAGATTATCACTACCGAAAATAGTAAAGTATAATCTAAATTTTCAGTTAATTTATTAAATTTTTCCCTCAACTTCCATCCTCCCAAAATTTTATGACAAAAAAGGTGCCAGGCACCAAATTTGTCATTCTTGGATCTTAAAATATTTTTCTAACATAGCTCGAGCTATAGGGGCAGCTACTTCTCCCCCTTCTCCCCCATTTTCTAAAAAAACGGTAATGCAAACTTCCGGATTCTCATAAGGTGCAAATCCAATAAACCAAGCATGAGTCTCTCCCTGAGGGTTCTGCGCAGTTCCGGTTTTACCAGCTATCGATAATTCCTTAACATTTGCTCGCCAACCGGTCCCCTTTAATATAGTCTCTCTCAATCCTTCTTTAGTAGTTTGAAATGAAGGTGAAGAAATGTCTACTTTTTTATAAATTTCTGGTTCAATTTCTTTAACTATTTTACCATCGGGAGAAATTATCTTTTTTACTAAATGTAATCTATAAATTCTTCCTTCTGTAGTAATAGCACAAATGACACTATGAATCTGTAAAGGAGTTAATAAAAGATACCCCTGGCCTATAGAAAGATTTATAGTATCACCAGGAAACCATATCTGTTTAAACTCCCTCTCCTTCCATTCAGCAGAAGGAATTGTCCCGATTGCTTCTGAGGGCAAATCAATACCCACTTTTTCTCCTAATCCAAATTTACGAATATATTTATTCAATCTTTCAATTCCTAATTCATTTCCTATAGTATAGAAATAGACATTACAGGAATTAGCAATAGCATCAATAACATTTAAACTCCCATGTCCTGACTTTTTCCAACAAGTAAATACCTTATCCGCTAATTTATAAGTACCTGAGCAATAAATTTTTCTTTTTCTATCTGTAACTCCTTCTTCTAAGGCAGCAATCACGATAACTACTTTAAAGATCGAACCCGGCGAATAAACACCCTGAACGCTCCGATTAGTCAAAGGATAATCAGGGTCAGAAGAAATTCTTTGCCAATCAGCATAAGAAATTCCATCAGCAAATAAATTAGGATTAAAAGAAGGTTTATTGACTAAAGCTAATATCTCCCCAGTATAAGGATTACTTACTAAAATAGAACCTTTTTTACCATCAAGCAAACTCTCTCCGTAGAGCTGAAGATTCTTATCAATAGTCAGAACAATATCCTGGCCTGGAATAGGTTCACGATAAAGCAAAGTAGCTATTTCTTGGCCTAAAGCATCAATTTCTACCTCTCTTCCACCTTTCTCTCCTCCTAAAATATCGTTATAATATTTCTCCAACCCAGATTTTCCGATAATATCTCCTCCTTGAAATTTCGAATTACCTAATTGTTGTAACTCTTCTTTATTTATCTCTCCCACATACCCTAAACTATGAGCTGCTAAATCCTGGTAAAGATAATTCCTCCGAGGTTTAACTTCTAAAACTACCCCTTTTAGTTCATCTTTTCTCTCTTCAATTTCTATTATTTTATCTGTCTTACAGTCATCCAAAATTTTTACCGGTTTAAAAGGATTTTCTGAATAGTTTTTTACTTTTTTTTCGATAGATTCTGGAGGAAGATCTATTATTCTACTTAACTTATCGCTTAATCCCTTTAAATCTTCCACTTCTGCAGGAATTATGGAGACTAAAACTGTTGGACGATTAGTAACTAATAATTCTCCTTGTCGATCATAAATCTTTCCCCGAGGAGCATCTTCTACTAATGAACGAATACAATTTTCTACTGCTCTTTTTTTTAGTTCCCCTCCTTTAATCATCTGCAAATACCATAAACTAATAACCAATATTACAAGACAGATGATAATAAAAACCAATAACCAATTCAAACGCTGTTTTACATCTTCGGGAACAGTAGAAGATTCCCTCATCATTACTCCTTTAATTTTAATACCCAAATAATAATTTTAAATCAGGACCTAAACTTGTAAAATTCTTCCTTGCTTTCCAAACCAGGAAAGTATAAAACCAATTCCCGAAACTATAACTATAGTCGCCCCAGAAGCTAAATTAAGCTGATAAGAAAGCCATAAGCCGCCTAAACCAAATATAGCACTAAGTAGGATAGAAATAAATATCATCTTTTTTAAATTAGAGGTATACTGTTTACTTATGGCTGCTGGGATAGTCAAAAGGGCAATAATCATAATAATACCCACAACCTTCATTAGTACTACTATAGTCAGGGCAATTAAACATAAAAGAAGAAAGTATAATTTAACAGTAGGAACTCCTACTACAGTAGCAAATTCATCATCAAAAGAAAGAGCTAAAAATTCTTTATAGAATAAAAATACCACCATAATTATCACTAAATCTAAGATTAACATTATTATTAAATCAACAGAGGTTACGGTTAATATATTGCCAAAAAGATAACTGAAAAGATCAGGGGCATAACCTGGACTCAAACCAATAAACACAATCCCCAAAGACACCCCCAGAGCCCATAATATTCCGATTGCAGTATCTTCTGGTATCCTGCTACGTTTACTTACTAACCCCATAACTAAGGCGGAGAGGATGCTAAAAGGTATTATCCCCCAGATCGGATTTACCCCTAAAAAATATCCTAATCCAACCCCCCCAAAAGAGGCGTGAGCAATCCCTCCACTTATAAAAACAATCCTTTTTACCACTACATAAACGCCAATAATTCCACAGGCAATACTGGCTAGAAGCACTGCTAATATGGCATTCCTTATAAATTCATACTGCAGTAATTCAAACATGCTTAATCTGCTCCCTTTTCTCCTGAAGTTAAATCAATTTACTATATCTTTCTAACGCTTTTTAATTCGTATAGCGTGATGCATACTTTAGTATGGTTAATGTTTTCTGAGTACCCGGTGGGGGATACCATGGGCAATCAGATCTACTGGACAATGATAAGTTGCTTCTAAATCCTCTACCCTTATCTCTTTAGACTGATGATAGAAAAGCCTCCGATTTAGACAGGCAATCTTATTTACATAAATCGACACTGCACTAAGGTCATGAGTTACCAAAACAATGGCCATCTTTTCTTTTAGTCTCTCCAACAATTCATAGAATTCAGCTTGTAAGGGGGTATCGATACTAGCCAGAGGCTCATCAAGGAGTAATATTTTTGGTTCTGTCACTAAGGCTCGGGCGATAAAAACACGTTGTTGTTGACCACCCGAAAGTTTTCCTATTTGCTTACCTTTAGATTCTATCATTCCAACCATATCAAGTGCTTGTTCCGCCTTTTGTTTATCTTCTTTACTATACGCTTTACCACATTTTCGTTGACCCAATCTTCCAGTTAATACTACCTCCCAAACACTTATAGGAAATTCCCGATCAAAAAGACAGTATTGAGGAACATAACCAATATATTTTCTTCCTTCTTTTGGGTTCATCCCTAAGATATTAACCTCTCCTTTAGTAGGTTGAATTAGACCGAGAATAACTTTAAGTAGAGTGGTTTTTCCTCCACCATTAGGTCCTATTATTCCTAAAAATTCATGTTGGTATATGGCAAGATTTATATCTTCTAACACATTAATATTATTATAAACTAACCAGACATTCTGTAAATTTATAACCTCTTGAGTAATTTTTTCTTGATTTTTATTATTCTTATTTTCTTGATTCATTATCTTTATCTTTTCATCACCAATTATATTTCATCTAACCGTAATTATTTCTTCTACTAACTTTCTAAGGTTATTTATGTAATCCATAGATAAAGGATCAGCTTTTATAATTCGAGCCCCTACTTCTTTAGCAACGACCTCAGCACTCTTAATATTATATTGAGGTGAAACTAAGATAATAGATATATTAAAAGCTCTGGCTTGATCTATTATATGGGTTAGAGAAGCAGCACTCGGCTCTTTGCCCTCATCTTCAATTGCTATTTGAATAAGATCATACTCTTTAGCAAGATAACCCCAAGAGGGATGGTAAGATATAAATCTGTGATTTTTGACTCCTTCTAATCGAGCTTTAATCTCTTGATCCAATAGATCTAATTTATTAATATATTCTATGCTATTTTTTTTAAAATATTTTTGGCTTGAAGGATCAATTTTGATTAACGCCTCACTAATATTTTCAACCATGGTTTTAGCATTTCGGGGAGAAAGCCATATATGAGGATCCTTATCTACTAGGGTAATACCTATTGAAGAATTACAAATCAACATATCTTTATAGATCAATTTTATTTTATCCATCCAGGTTAATTCAAAATTAAGCCCTGATCCTACTTCGACATACAACTGAGCCTGGCTAATTTTCTTTAATTGAACCGGGGTTAGTTCAAATAGGTGAGGATCAGCCCCTGGAGGTACTATAACGGTTACCTCTACCTTATCTTTACCTACTTGCTCGACAAATTCAGCTAATGGAAGAATAGAAACTACCACCCCTATCTTCTCTTCTTTCGATATCAGTCCAGGGTTTGCTTTTTTTAGGGTTACTCCAGCGAATAAAAAT
>NZ_PFKO01000125.1:0-1060 GCF_002784285.1 Candidatus Infernicultor aquiphilus | reverse complement strand
TGTACGCACGCAGACAGGTACGCACGCAGACAGGCAACGCACAGGCAGAAGTTTTCAAGGTGCTATAAGTAAAATAATTTAGGTAAGTTGATTAGTACTATGTGATGTTATTTGCACTATTTTTGAAATATAGTTACTTTAAGTACTTTTTGGGTTGTAACCATAATATTGAATGTCAAAGATCGTTACTTCAAACTTACTATTAGAGGGGAGTAATTACAATGAAGGTGGTTTGTGATCATTGTGGCGCAAAAGTACCAAAATATGAAACAATCATTTCGCCTGACGATGGCAAAATACACTGTTTGAACTGCTTTAATAAAAAGATATCGCAAGAACTTGGTATTGATTTCGAGACTGTTAATTTTGATCCAATTACACTTGAGGACAGTTATGGTGGAAAACACACATTTCATTTTAGGAGTTTGTTGGTGCCAACCGGGAAGTTGATTGAAGCCTTTGAATTAAAAGATGGAGAACCTGGCGGCTATATGTCAGGTGTTCTTGATGGCTTTTCTTGTGATATAAGTGACCTTAAAATAAAATTGCTTAATCGGTTGCAAAGGCTGATGAAACATAAAAGTTTAAAGATGCTTCATAAAAGTTGGACGCTTGTTAGCCCAGGGATTATTCGGGGGCGAATAGAGTATGGTTTTGATGAGGACAGTCCCATTGTTATAATTGATGGGAAGTATTTTACATGGGACGAATTCGGACGGATGATAACCTCATACGAGGGATGGCAGTTTCGACTTAAAATAGTAGACCCAACTGATGAAGATTAAAGCGCAATTATTCATAGTTTCTTCCTTCAAAGAATATTCCGAGCAAGACACAAAAATGGAAGGCTCCTGTTCATGTTTGGATTCGGGAAATGTACCAAAAACGTCAGGAAAAAGCCCTGAGGAAAAAGGCTTCAATAAAGAATGCACAGATTCATAGTGTAGGTTAGGCGAAAGAACCTCCAGATAGAAAACGGTTGCGCGAAATTGGTTTTAGTAATGTGTGGTTTGCCATACTTGAAGGTATCGTCGTTACTAGCGGATTAACGAGAGACGGG
>NZ_PFKO01000203.1:3167-20513 GCF_002784285.1 Candidatus Infernicultor aquiphilus | reverse complement strand
GCATCATAAAGGATAATTTCCTGTTCTGCAGTAATACCCGGTTTTTTTTCTACTAAGCAAGAATAATTTTCTTGGTTTTTCATGGTTCCTCCCGGAATCATCCCGGCAGAAATATATTTATCCAGACCTTTTAGCAGCGGTATCTTATTAAACTGTAGTTCTGCTCCTAAATGATGATTAGTCAGCATTTCGCTTAAATGACCGATTAAACCAAAACCAGTAATATCAGTCAGGCTATGGAGGGATAATTTTAATAATTCTTCCGGTAGCTGATTTAATTTGGTCATCCAGAAAATAGCTTTTTTTAAGCTGGTTGGTTCAGCCATCTCATTTTTAAGGGCAGTAGACAATATCCCGGTACCCAAAGGTTTAGTTAAGATCAGTAAATCTCCTTCTTGAGGTGTATTATTATAGATAATATCTTGGGGACAAATTAATCCTACTACCCCTAATCCATACTTTGGTTCTTTATCTTTTAGGGTATGTCCTCCGGCTAAAATTGCTCCCGCTTCAAGAATTTTTTTTGCTCCACCTTTTAAGACCAGTTCTAGGTCATCTAATCTATCTTCCGGGAAACAAACTATATTTAAAGCCAGAAGAGGTTTTCCTCCCATAGCAAAGATATCACTTAAGGCGTTAGCGGCTGCAATTTGTCCAAAAATATAAGGGTCATCAACTAGGGGAGTAATAAGATCCAGGGTAAAAACTAAAGCCTGGGTTTCATTCAATTTATAAACTGCTGCGTCTTCATAGTTTTTAAATCCAGCCAATAAATTATTATTTTTTAAAGTTTTAAATTTTTTTTAAGATCTCGCCGAGATCTTTGGAGTTTAATTTAGCTGCTCAGCCGGCAGCAGAAACCATCTGGGTTAATTTCTTTTTATCTACCAAATTGTTTCTGGCTCCTTTCTATTTATCTTTATTTTTTAAGATTAATATTCTATTATTTTCTTTGCGTTGAGTAATTTTTTCTTGGTCCATTTTATTAAGTAAGGGGATAATATATTTTCGACTTATTCCCAATAAATCGCGTACTTGAGAAATGGAGATGGAGCCATTTATTTTTAAAAAATCGATTAATTTATTTTTCATCATATCATAATTCTTATTTTCCAGCAAAATCCCCTCATTTAATTTGATAATTTCTCCCTCTTGAATTAAAAAATCAATTATTTCTTTACTCTCCGCAATTTGAGAATTAAGTTTTTTTTCATCAGGAGGATTAAGAGGATTATCTTTTATGATTTTTAGTATTTTAGAAATTAATATTTTTTGCTCTGGAGAAATTTTAGGCTTACTAGAGGGCAAAAAGATTATTCCTTTTTCTGAAGCTATATTTTTTGTATTAGTTAATACTTCTATTAAGTGATTAAAAATTTCTGGCTTTAAATAATAAAAATAACTTTGAAATTTATTTAAGGGAAAACCGGTTTGCAAGGGAAATAATTCGTATTCGTGATTTAATTGGTGCATAAATTTTTTAATTTGCTCTTCCCAGTAATTTTTCTCGATTAGCCAGTAATTAGTAGCCATTATCTTTCCTTCTTTGATCAATAATTCAACCATTTCCCGTATTTCTGGGTCCGCATAATTACTATTAGCTAATAAATTATCTTTTTTAATAAAGATAATTTTATTTAATTCGGTTAGAATTAATTCTCTTAAATCAAGTTTTATCCTGGTTTGTAAAAAGTTAATAATAGCTTTATCCTTTAAATTATGTTTAGGGGCTAGGGGGTCAATAATTAATCCACCGCCAATAGTTTTGGAGGGGCTGGGTATTCTTAAAATAAAGCGATCTCCCAAATAAGTTGCTATCGATTCTTTAAAACGTAATTGGCCAAATCCTGTTTCACCGTCTTGCAGATATTTTTTTTCGTCCAGGATTACTTTAGCTAATATTTCTTTGGTGCCGCTGAAAAAAAACACTTCTGATCGATTAATTAAAGAGTATTTTTTTACTTGAGGGAGAAGTTGTATTTGGACATCAATATTCTTACTGGCTCTGATCTGCTTCGTTCCAAAGACAATGTCTCCTCTATGGAGCTCACTTTTTTCTATTCCTACTAAATTAAGGGCTACTCTGCTACCCGGAAAGGCACTTTCCACTTTTTCTTTATAACTTTGTAAATTTCTAATTCGGGTTTTTCTATAAGAAGGGAAAATAATTACTTCCATCCCGGTATGAATGGTTCCTCCTATTAAAGTACCGGTAATTACTGTTCCACTTCCTTTAACCTTAAAGACTCGGTCAATGGATATTCTAGGCTTCCCAATATCTCTTTTTGGTTTTATCTTAGCTATCAAATTTTGAATAGCTGATTTTATTTGCTCAATTCCTATGTTCTTTACTGCACTTACTTTTATTAGGGGAGCATTAAAAAAATTAGTATTTTTTAACCTTTCTTGGATTTCTTTTTCGACCACCTTTAATCTATTTTGGTCTACCAAATCAACTTTGGTTAGAGCGATAATGCCGTATTTTATATTAAGGAGATCTATTATTTGGAAGTGTTCTTCAGTTTGTGGCATCCAACCTTCATTGGCATCAATGACTAAAATTACTGCATCGATACCGGTTGCCCCGGCGATCATATTCTTGATCAGATTTTCATGGCCGGGTACATCAACTATTCCAATTTTTTCTCCGGAAGGAAGTTTCATCCAGGCAAATCCTAAATCAATGGTCATTCCTCTTTCTTTTTCTTCGGGCAAACGATCGGTATCTATGGAAGTCAGAGCATAGATTAAAGCTGTTTTACCATGATCAATATGCCCAGCGGTACCTAAAATAAACATAAAAACCTCTTTAAATTTTTAGGAGATAAAATCAATATTTTGTTAATTTTATTTCATTTTGGAATAAACTGATTTAATAATTTTTATGACTAAATTATCATCAGAGGAGTCAAAACAGCGAGGATCTAAAACAAAATTTTCTTTTTCTTTTCTTCCCAGGAGAGGAGAACTACCTAAGCGTAATTCTTTAGAAAAAATTTCCACCGGACCAGGGGGTTTTATAATTACTAATTTAGTCGGTAAACTTTGTTCCGGTAAAGAACCTCCCCCGATGGCGGTTTGCCCTTCTTCTAGGAAGGCAGGAATATTTTCATTTTTTAATTTTTGGCAGATATTTTGGCTACGCGCATCAATTTTTTCTAAGGGACAGGAAATCATTTTCCAGATGGGAATTTTTTCGGTAGCCTCATTTTTTAGATAATATAATAAAATTTCTTGAAGTATAGTTAAAGTTATTTTATCTACTCTTAAGGTGCGAAACAGTGGATGTTGAGAAATTTTTTTTAAATAAATTTCCTTGCCACAAATAGCTCCTCCTTGAGGGCCTCCTAAAAGCTTATCGGTACTAAAACAAACCAGATCAGCGCCAGCTCGAATATTTTCTTGCACCGTAGGTTCATGTTTTAAACCAAATTCTTCCGTATTTAAAAAGGTGCCACTACCTAAGTCCATTACTACTGGCAAATTGTATTTTTCCCCTATTTTTTTAAGCTCTTTAATCTCAACTTGGTGAGTAAAACCGTTCATCTTAAAATTACTTTGGTGAACTTTTAAGAGTAAAGAAGTATGGTCATTAATCGCTTTTTCATAATCTTCAATAAAGGTTTGATTAGTTGTTCCTATTTCTCGAAGATAAGCACCACTTTGTTCTAATATTTCCGGGATACGGAATCCTCCTCCGATTTGAATTAATTCTCCTCTGGAGACAATGACTTCTTTATTTTTAGCCAGAACATTTAAGATCAAAAATATAGCTGCCGCATTATTATTAACGATTAAACTATTTTCTGAATGACTAAGAATACCAAGTAATTTTTCAACTATTTTTCCTCTTTTTCCTCTACTGCCTTCTACCAGATCATATTCTAAATTAATATAACCTGGTAGAGAGTTTTGAATAGAGGCAAGTATTTCTTTACCCAAGGGTGCCCGACCTAAGTTAGTATGGAGAATTACTCCACTGCCATTTATAACTCTTTGTAAAAAAGTAAATTTCTCTTGGTCAAAATATTCTTTAATTTTGTTTATCCTTTCTTCTGCTGAATATAAGGGGATATTTTTAGACCTATTTTTTTTCTCTTCCGAGATAACTTTTCTTACTATGGGGGTAAGCATTTTTTGGGAATATTTTAGTATTAAAGGTTGTAGGTTTTTATGTTGTAAAATTTTTTCTACACTCGGAATCCCGGATAGTAATAAATTTAAATTATTATTTTCTGTTTTATTTTTCAATTAATAAGGTTATCTCCTTGGGGTTAAAATTTAAAATAGGGACACATCCCATTTATTTTGGCGGGAGGGGTAGGAATCGAACCCACCGCAGCAATTACCATTAATTACCGCCCACGGATTTGAAGTCCGCAAGGCCCACCAGAGCCTATCCGCTCCCTTCTTGTTTTATTATAAATTGAAAGGTAAAACTTTACAAGTAAATATATTAGAGTATTGAGTATTGAGTAAAGAACAGTATTGAGTAAAGAACAGAGAAAGAAAAAACAAGAAATATAATTATTTTTTTATTTTAGAAAAAAAGAGGAATTTTACTAATTTTGTAGAATATAAATAAAAGGAATATAATTTTGATAATTAAGGAAAATAAATTTACTAATTATAGGCAGTAAATACATAAGAAAAGGAAACTTGATATGAAAATAGGATTGTATCATTTGATTTCAGAAATGAATAATGAAGCATATATTGATAGTACCTTAAAGAGTTTTATGTTTAAAATTGAAGAAAAATTAGCTGAAAAATTTGAAAATATAAATTTAAAAAATATTAATGAAAAAGATTATTTTCCTCTTATTTTTATAAAATCCGGTGGGGTAGAAGGAAAATTTAAGCAGTTTTTTAAACTAATCAAGGGACCTTATCTACTTTTATCCAGCGGTTTACATAATTCTTTGGCTGCTTCTTTGGAGATTGCCTCTTTTTTAAGACAGCAGGGAGAAAAAGTAGAAATACTCCATGGTGATAGCGATTATATTGCCCAAAGAATAAAAGAGCTTAAAAAAGTTTTTGAAATAAAAAATAAGTTATCTACTTTAAAGTTAGGAGTAATTGGTTCACCTTCCGATTGGCTTATCGCCAGTGAGGTAGATTATAAGAAAGTAAAAGATACTTTAGGAATTTCATTAATAGATGTTGAAATGGATGAATTAGTCAAAGAAATTGAGCAAAAATACCGTTTTGATCATCCCAAATTAAATGATATTAAAAATAAAAAATTTGATAGTAAATCAATCGAAGGAGCATTAAAAATTTATAGCGGGTTTAAAGCTATTATAAACCAATATAAACTTGACGGTATTACGGTAAGATGTTTTGACTTGCTGGAAATTTATAAGAATACCGGTTGCCTTGGTCTATCCTTATTAAATGATGAAGGAATTATAGCCGGCTGTGAAGGGGATATTCCTGCTCTTGTTTCTATGGTTATTTTGCATTATTTGACTGATGAACCTGTTTTTATGGGTAATTCTTCCAGCTTGGATCTAAATAAGAACGAAATAACTCTTGCTCATTGCACTTTACCCTTAAATATGGCTGATAAATATTATTTTGATACTCACTTTGAGTCGGGGTTGGGAGTAGGAATAAGAGGAATAATCAGAGAAGGAGAAGCGACTATTTTTAAATTATCCGGAGGCGGTCATAATTACTTTGTTTCGGGAGGAGAGATTATAAAAAATTTAAAGGATAGAAATTTATGCCGAACTCAGATAAGACTAAAATTAAAGCAAGATGTAAAATACTTTTTGCAAGAATCTATCGGTAACCATCATCTGATTTGCAGAGGAGACTACAGTAAATTGATAAGAGAATTCTTTAAATGGTAAAATATTGTAGTTAAGGTCAGGAGTTGAAAGTGTGTCAAAGGACCGTCCCCTGACACACTCGAAGGAGGAGAAAATAATGGGTGATATTATGCGGCCACTTCCATTTAAGCAGCTACTTCACTGGATAATTGAGGAATATCGATCACAGCAAACCATTTTTGGGATACCGGAATCTCAATTTTTTAGAAAAAAAAACCGAAAAAGTATTCAGATATTTGATGAAAAATGCGATACCCCTATCGGACCTGCAGCAGGACCTCATACCCAGTTAGCTCAGAATATTATTACTGCCTATTTGGTCGGGGGGCGTTTTTTTGAGCTGAAGACGGTACAAAAACTTGACCGTCTGCAATTTGAGAAGCCCTGTATCGATGCGCGAGATGAGGGTTACAATACCGAATGGTCTACCGAACTTTCTTTGGAACAGGCCTATGATGAGTATGTCAAGGCCTGGATACTGCTTTATTTTATAGAGTCAGTTTTTAATATGCGCTTTACTGATCAGCAATCTTTTATTTTTAATATGAGTGTTGGTTATGACCTGGAGGGAATCAAAACACCGGGTATGGATTCGTTTATTGATAACTTAGCCGATGCCTCCGGGCATCCGGTATTTAAGCGTCACCTAAAGGAATTAGATTCTTTTATTCGGGAAACAAACTTTCCGGAAGCTCTACCTATTAAAGGAAAGATGGAAAGCTGGCAAAATATTCCCAGTATGATTTCACCTCATATCACTCGTTCGGTGACTCTTTCTACCATGCATGGATGTCCCCCCGAAGAGATAGAAGCGATCAGTAGATATCTTATGGAGAAAAAAAAGCTCCACACCTTTGTAAAGTTGAATCCGACTCTCCTCGGCTACCAACCGGTCAGGAAAATACTGGATACCCTTGGATTTAACTATATAATCCTTAAGGAATCTACCTTTACTAATGACCTGCAGTGGGATGATGCCATCGGGATAATTAAGCACCTTTCTAAATTAGCCACTGACTGCGGCCGTAATTTTGGTATTAAGCTCTCCAATACCCTGGGGACGGTAAACACCCTGGGTATCCTTCCAGGAGAGGAGATGTACCTCTCCGGACGTATTCTCTTTCCCATTACCATTACTCTGGCTTCCCGCTTGTCGAGTGAGTTGGGAGGAACTCTCCCTATGTCCTACTCAGGAGGGGCGTCTCAGTTGAATATCCTCCAGATCTTTGAAACCGGGATTAAGCCCATTACAGTAGTCACTGAGCTGTTAAAGCCAGGTGGTTATCTGAGAATGACCGAAATGGCCCGAAAATTAGAATCAATGCTTGAAGAGAGTAGACCGCCTAATCTTATCGATATAGAAAAGCTTAACCGTTTAGCCGAAGAAACCCTCCAAAAAAATTATTACCGGAAAGATTGGAGAGGTACAAAGAAGGTTTTCGTTGACCGGGAATTGCCCCTGACCGACTGCTATATAGCTCCCTGTGTTCTCTCCTGCCCAATCCATCAGGATATTCCGGAGTACATTCGGCTGGTAGGAGAGGGACAGTATGATAGGGCTCTGGAACTTATTTATTTAAAAAATCCTCTTCCCCAGATAACCGGATATATTTGCACTCATCAATGTATGTACAACTGCACTCGTCTTGACTATGAAGAACCGGTCGGTATTCGCGAGGTGAAGAGGATTGCCGCTGAGCATGGGAAGGTCGCCTACCCTATTAAAAGTAAAAGCCGCAGTGCGGTTAAGTGGTTGGATACGAAAGTAGCGGTTATCGGAGCAGGACCAGCAGGGCTAGCGGTAGCTTACTTTCTGGCTAAAAGCGGATTCAGGGTGACTGTATTGGAGAAGCAGGATTCTCCTGGTGGTGTAATAAGCCATACCCTGCCTTATTTTAGGATTCCTGGGGCTGCTATTAAGAAAGATATTTCGGGTATCCAAGCACTGGGGGTAGATTTCAAATTTGGAGTATCAGCAGAATTTTCTATTAATGATATGCATAAAGAAGGATTTACCTATATTTTTATAGGAATCGGCGCGGAAGTTTCGAGGAGACTGCAGCTAACCGGGGATGTGGATAATAATAATGTTTATGAAGCCCTGGATTTTTTAAGGTCTTTTAATAAAAATTTAGGAACTCTTGGAACTCTTAACCTTGGCCAGAGTGTAGCGGTGATAGGGGGAGGAAATACCGCCGTAGACAGTGCACGATCAACCCTGAGGATAACTGGCGTTAAGAAGGTTTTTATCATCTACCGCCGTACTGAACAGGAAATGCCAGCAGATAGAGAAGAGTATAAGCGAGCTCTGGAAGAGGGAGTCATTTTTAAGCCCCTCTTATTGCCGGAATCATTTTCAAAAACTGGTATCTTGAAATGCCGCAGGATGACTTTAGGCACTCTTGATTCCAGTGGTCGCCGGAGTCCTGTCCCCACTGAGGAGACTGAGGAGATAGCTGTAGATGCTGTGATTAGTGCTATTGGAGAATACACCGACCCGAAGTTTTTAACCGCTCAAGGGTTAAAACTTGGGGCAGACAGTAGACCTTATGTAGACCCAGAAACCCTGGAAACTAATCTTGAAAATGTTTTTATAGGTGGTGATGCCCTTCGTGGTCCCTCCACCGTGGTTGAATCTATTGCGGATGCCCGAAAGGTAGCCGAGGCTATAGCCAGAAAAGAGATACCAAACTGGAAGGGTAGGGATAAGGATTTCAAATTAGGTTTGGATAGGAAACGGCAGGTTTTAGAGATTTATAATAAAAAGGGTCGCCTCATCCCGGCTCAAATATCCCAAGATGATAGAGTAATAGCTGAGAATGAAGCCGGGCGGTGTCTGGAGTGTAATATTATTTGTAACAAATGTGTCGATATCTGTCCAAACCGGGCGAATCTGGCGATCGCGATTGATGAGAAAGAGGGCTTTCATGACACCTATCAGATTCTCCATCTTGACGCCTGGTGCAATGAATGTGGAAACTGTGGCACCTTCTGCCCCTACAATGGTTTACCCTATAAGGACAAGCTGACTCTTTTTTCTACTAGGGAAGACTTTAAGAACAGCACCAATAATGGCTTTGTTATTACCGGTCCTTCTAATGATAAGTTAATGACCTTAAGGTTAAAAGATTATCTAGGGGAAATGAAAATTAATAAAAACAATGAACTAATAATACCTGCAGATTTTAAATATCCAAATAATTGTGATCTTAAGGAACTTAAAAAAATTTTCCTGATAATCAGCACGGTATTAAAAGATTACCATTATTTAATCAATAGTTCAGTAAGTTGAGTAGTAGAAGGATGTAGGGGCGTATTGCCTGCCTGTGCGTGTACGCACGCAGACAGGCAATACGCCCCTACCAAGGGCAATCTATAACTCATAACTTATAGGTATGTAAGATAAGGCAGAGCTTGTAAATTGTAAAAGGGTTTTGTAGGTGGTAATATATATATATATATCGAATCAGGAGCTGGAGGATTTAGCTTATGGAAGCATCATTCGGAGATTTAAAGAAGGGCCAAAAAAACTGCCAAAGGACCGTCCCCTGTCAGTATTTTGCTCCTCAGAAGATAGAGGAAGCTTTAGAAATTTTATCTAAATACGGAAAAGAAATTAAAATAATTGCTGGAGGAACCGATCTATTAGTGCAATATTATGATCGACTTTATGAGGTTAGTGCTTGGTTAGATTTAAAAAATATTGAGGAATTAAAAGAAATTAAAATAGATCAGAATCAAATAGAAATTGGAGCTATGTCTACTCATACTCAATTAGAAAGTTCAGCAGATATTAAAAGATATTATCCAATTTTAAGCCAGGCTGCTTCCGATATTGGTTCTCCTCAAATTAGAAATCGAGGAACTATCGGAGGGAATATTGTAAACGCCTCTCCAGCAGGTGATCTTTTACCCGCTTTAATAGCTTATAGGGCACAATTTAAATTAGTTTCCCATAAAGAAGAAAGTATAGTTTCTGCTGAAGATTTTTTTCTTGGTCCTAAAAAAACCATCTTAAAATTCGAACAATTATTATCTAAGATTATTATTCCAATTCCAGAGCAAAATACTTATTCTAGTTGGATTAAAATTGGAAAAAGAAAAGCTTTAATGGTGGCTACTGTGTCATTGGCTTTAGTCCTAAGTATGGCCGAGGATAATAAAATTATTCAGGAAGTAAAAGTCTGTCTCGGCTCTGTAGCCTCAACCCCTTTTGAAATAATGGAAATAAGAGAAAAAATGATCGGTCGGCAATTTAAGCAGTTAGATTTTAATGAATTAGGCCAATTAGTAGAAGATAGGATTTCACCTATTGATGATATTAGGGGAACCAAAGGGTATCGCCAAGAGGTAACTAAAAATATAATGATTAATGCCCTGGAAAAGATACAGGAAACCTGGGGGCAATCACAGAATGACTAAATTAAAGATAGAACTAATGGTTAATAGGAAGAAAAGAAAAATAGAAATAACTCCTTCCACCCGCTTAATAGACTTATTAAGAGATGATTTACAGCTTACTGGAACTAAAGAAGGATGTGGAAAAGGTGAATGCGGGGCCTGTACCGTAATTATGAATGGTGAGTTAGTGGCTTCCTGCTTGGTATTAGCTCCTCAAGCAGATGGGGCAGTTATTACTACTATTGAGGGCCTAGGAAGTAGTGATCATTTAGATCCTATTCAAGAGGCTTTTATAGAGAGCGGTGCAGTTCAATGTGGGTTCTGTACCCCGGGGATGATCTTAGCGGCCAGGAGATTATTGGAAGAAAATCCCCATCCTGATGAAGAAGAGATAAAACGGGGTATTTCTGGTAATCTTTGTCGCTGCACTGGCTATCAAAAGATTATCGAGGCTATTAAGTTATCTATAGCTCGATTATCTAAGAGTGATAGCGGAAAGGCTAAATAAGATGAGTGAAAAATATATCGGTAAAGATATTTTAAAAGTGGATGTCCAGGATAAAGTAACTGGGAAAGCTTTATATCCTGACGATATTTATTTCAAAGATATGTTATATCTCAAAATTAAAAGAGCCACTTATCCTCATGCTTATCTACGTAAACTTGATTTAAGTAAAGCAGAGAAATTACCAGGAGTGGTTAGGATTATTTCCGCTGCTGATATTCCTCAAGTTAAAAATTTTGGTTTAATGATCAAAGATCAGCCCGTCTTAGTGGGAATCGGCCAAAAAATGCGTTATATGGGAGATGCTCTGGCTATAGTTATCGCTGAGAGTAAGGAAGTTGCTTCTAAAGCAGTTAAACTGATCGAGGTGGAAGTAGAAAAATTAGAAGTAATATCCGATCCCTTGCGAGCTATGGATAAGAATGCCCCTCTTATTCATCAAGATGGAAATATTCTGGCTACCCATTATTTGGAAAAGGGTGATATAAAAATGGGTTTTGCAGAAGCTGATCTTATTGTAGAGAAAGAATATAGAACCAGTTTTTTAGACCATGTCCCTCTTCAAGTTGAAGCAGGAGTGGGAATTTATGATAAAAAAAGTGGAGTTATTACGCTCTGGGTCGCCACCCAGTGGCTGCACGATACCCAGGCAGATATTGCCCAATCCCTCGGTCTTTCCAAAGAAAAAATAAGGATAATTCAGCCGGTTATCGGTGGCGCTTTTGGCAAGAAAGAAGATATTTCGGTGCATATTCATCTTGCCTTAGCAGCTATAGAAACCAAGAGGCCAGTTAAATTGATATATAGCAGAGAGGAATCAATGATTGCTCAATCCAAAAGACATCCTTTTATTATCAGAGCAAAAACAGGTGCCACCAAAGAGGGTTATTTAACTGCCTGGCAGGCTTTCGTAATCGGTGATACCGGAGCCTATGCCTCCAGTGGTCCGGCAGTGGTTCATAAAGGTATGTACCATTGTACCGGGCCTTATAATGTAGCTAATGTTAAAGGTGTAGCCTATACTGTTTACACTAATAATACTTATGCCGGGGCGATGCGTGGCTTTGGTACCACTCAGATGGCTTTTGCCTATGAGTCTCAGATGGATATTTTAGCCCACCAATTGGGGATTAACCCAGCTCAATTCCGTTTGCAAAATGCTTATGAGATAGGCTCTTCTACACCTAATGGCCAGATATTAACCCATAGTGTAGGGGTAAAAGAGACTATTAAAGAAGCACTAAATATGGCTGGCTGGAAGGGGGAAGCACAATGAAAAGAAAGGGCAGAGGAATGGCCACCATTATGTTTGGTTTTGGTTATGGAGAAGGATTCCCTGACCACTCCATTGCTTCAGTAGAGATTGAAGAGGATGGGAAGATTTTGATTAGAACTGCCGCAGCTGATGTTGGTCAAGGTATTTTAACTACCATTACCCAAATTGCTGCCGAGGTTTTAAAGGTGAAACCAGAAGCAATCCGTATTATTCCCGGGGATACCCATTTGACTAAAAATTCCGGTTCTACTTCCGCAACTCGACAGACCTTTTTTACCGGCAATGCGGTTAAAATAGCCTCTGAAGAATTGCTTGGTATAATATATCATTACGCCAGTTTGGAATTTAAAAGTAATCATGTTGAATTAGGAATAAAAGATGGTTATATTTTTAGAAAGGGTAATCCGAATACTAAATTAAGTTATTGGGAATTAGCAGAAAGGGTAAAAGCAAGAGGGGATAGTTTGAAGGCAGAAGCAACTTTCTTTCCCCAAACTGATAAGCCAGATTTAAAAACCGGACAAGGCAAAAAAGTATACCTAGCCTATACTTTTGTTACCCAGATTATTGATTTAGAAGTTGATACAGATACTGGAATGGTGGAGGTATTAAAGGTTTATACTGCGGCAGATATAGGAAAAGCCATAAATCCTCAGAATGTAGAAGGGCAGATAGAAGGAGGTACCGTCCAGGGAATAGGTATGGCCTTAATGGAAGAGCAGGTTATTAAAGAGGGAATCACTTTAAATCCAGATTTAACCAGTTATTTAATCCCCACTTCTATGGATACCCCTCACTTTACTACTCGATTAATAGAGAATGAAGATTCCGAAGGACCTTATGGGGCAAAAGGAGTAGGAGAACCATCCACGATTGCCACTGCCCCGGCTATTGCCAATGCCATCTATGATGCAATAGGAGTGAGAATCTACCATCTTCCCATCACTCCAGAAAAAATATTAAAAGCCCTAAAGGAAGAAACAAAAAATAAAAGAGAGAAAAAAGAGGATTTTGGAATTTAAATTCTAAAAATAATATCTATAAATATATTTAATTCTGAGGTGAAATTTATGAAAGATATAGAAGAAACTAAAGACCAGATTATTGAAAAGTTAGCAGAACTTCGCAGTAAATTATCCATTTCAGAAGCAATACAAGCAGAACAAATTCAAGTAGAAAAAAAACTTCGGGAAAGTTATAAAAAGTTACAACATACTTTGGAAGATGTTATTGAGGTTATTACCAAAGTAGTTGAAATCAGGGATCTATATCTGGTAGGTCATCAGGAGAAGGTCTCTAAACTGGCCACGAAGATAGCCCAAGAGATGGGGCTTACTCCCGATAAGATTGAAGGAATAAGGATAGCTTCACTAATTCATGATATCGGAAAGATTAGTATACCTAATGAAATTTTAAATAACCCTAATAGATTAATTAAAGTAGAATTAGACCTAATTAAAAATCATCCCCAAATAGCTTATAATATCTTAAAGACTATTAACTTTCCCTGGCCGGTAGCCGAAATTATTCTCCAACATCATGAGATGATAAATGGTTCTGGTTATCCAAATAAGTTGAAAAGTAATGAAATCCTTATTGAAGCCAAGATAATAGCAGTAGCTGATGTAATAGATGCTATGTCCTCAAACCGACCTTACCGGTCAGCTCACAGTATTGAAGAAGCGTTAGAGGAGATATCCAAAAATAAAGGAATTCTCTATGACCCTGAAGTAGTAGATGTATGCATAACCTTATTTAAAGAAAAAGGATTTGAATGGTAAGTAATAATAATCTTACAGAAAGGAAGGGAAAGGGGTCAAATCTTTATTTTTGACAGTTTATTTTAACTGTCAAAAATAAAGATTTGACCCCAAGAATATCATCTTATTTTAACTGTCAAAAATAAAGATTTGACCCCAAGAATATAAGACTTAAGAGGAAGGTGTTGGATTTGAAGGAAGCTAATAAAGGACCAAGAGAAAAGGAAGAAAAAATATATAAACAGGCAGAACAAGCTATGCTGGAAAGTGAGGAAAGATATAGAGAACTGTTTAACCATATGAGTAGCGGAGTAGTAATCTATGAAGCCAAAGAAAATGGTAGAGATTTTATAATCAAAAATATTAACCCAGCTGTGGAGAAAATTAAAAAAATCAAAAAAGAAGACATTCTGGGTAAAAGCGTCCTTAAAGTATTCCCGGGAGTAAAAGATTTTGGTCTTTTCAAAGTCTTTCAAGAGGTATGGAAGACTGGAAAACCCCAGCACTATCCCCTCTCTTTATACCAGGACCAGAGGATTACCGGTTGGAGAGAAAATTATATTTACAGATTACCTTCAGGTGAAATCGTGGCAGTTTATGATGATATTACCGAATGTAGGCTAGCTGAGAAAGAGCTGAAGGAATCAGAAGAAAAATACCGCACTGTATTTGAGAATACCGGCACAGCTATGATAATTATAGAAGAAGATATGACTATTTCTGTGACTAACCGACAAGTTGAGCAACTAAGCGGATATTCTAAAGAAGAAATTGAAAATAAGATGAAGTGGACGGAGTTTGTTATTCCGGAAGACTTAGAAAGAATGAAAGAATATCACCTCTTAAGGCGAAAAGAAAAAGAAAGTGCGCTTACCTCTTATGAATTTAGCCTTCGTGATAAATTGGGTGGGATTAAAAATATATGGTTAAATATAGGAATGATACCCGGAACTAAAAAGAGTGTTGCTTCTTTAACTGATATCACTGATCGTAAAACTTATGAAGGAAAACTTAAGAAATCTATAGAAGACGTTATCTATACTATCGGTAAGATTACCGAGACCAGAGACCCCTATACTTCTGGACATCAACTGAAAGTCTCATTGCTTTCCACCGCTATCGCCCAGGAGATGAAACTACCTCCCGATCAGATAGAAGGAATAAGGATAGCTTCTTTAGTTCATGATATCGGAAAGATTAGCATCCCCTCAGAAATCTTAAGTAAACCCAGTAAGTTAAGCGAAATAGAATATAGCTTAATTAAAAATCATTCTCAGATAGGTTATGATATCTTAAAATCCATAGAATTTTCCTGGCCGATTGCCCAAATTGTCCTTCAACATCAAGAAAGATTAAATGGTTCCGGATATCCTCAAGGTCTAAAAGGTGATGATATTCTACTTGAAGCCAAAATAATTGCAGTAGCTGATGTAATAGAAGCAATGTCCTCTCATCGACCTTATCGACCAGCTCTTGGTATCAATAAAGCCTTGGAAGAAATCTCTATAAACAGGGGTATCCTTTATGTCCCGGAAGTAGTCGATGCCTGTATCAAATTATTTAAAGAAAAAGACTTTAAATTTTAATTCAAAATTTACTTCAGAAGGCTGGCTCGAGTAATTGCTTTAGAGCCAAATTTTTCCCTGATTTTATCTAAAGACTGGCTCAGCTGTTCCAATTTGTCTTCTTTATCTCTTACAAATTTCAATTGATTTCTTTTATCTTCAGGGCTAAGATTAGAGAGTCTTATTCCCAAAAGTCTAACCCCGCCTTTTTTAAGTTTTACTTTATTCAGGAGTTCTAGGATAGTTTTAAAAATGATATCATCAAGATGGGTAGAATTTTCTAAGGTCTTTGACTTATTGAAGGTGGTAAAATTATGAAATCTTATTTTCAAGGTAATGGTCCTGCCTTTATAACCTTCTTTTCTGGCAGTATACCCCACTAACTGAGAAATTTTAAGCAGTTCTTTTATGAGAATTGCCTTTTCGGTTATATTAGTGGGGAAGGTCGTTTCTCTACTAATAGATTTTACTTCCGAGGGAGGAGTAACCAAACTTTCATCTATTCCCTGGGCCAGGAGTTTTATCTTTTTCCCATTTTTTCCCAAAAGATTAACTAATATAGAATCAGGCATCTGGGCTAATTGTTCTACTTGATAGATACCAGATTTTTTTAATAGCTCTTCCGTCTTTCTTCCTATACCCCAGAGGGCAGAGATAGGAAGAGGATAAAGAATTTTTTGCCTGTCTTTAAAGTAGATAATATAAAAACCATCTGGTTTTCCCAGATTAGTGGCTATTTTGGCCAGAAATTTATTTTCGGCTATGCCTACTGAGACCTTAAGACCTAATTCACCATAAACTCTTTCTTTAATCTTTCTACCTATAACCTCTATCGATCCAAAGAGTGATTCACATCCGGATACATTTAAAAATAGTTCATCCATACCCAATGGTTCTACTAAAGGACTATAAATGCTACCTATCTGAAAGAATATTTTAGAGGCCTCTAAATATTTACTTATTCGGGAAGGGATAAAGATTCCCTGAGGGCATTTTTGGCGGGCTTCCCAAATGGACATACCGGCATGTACCCCATATTTACGAGCTTCATAAGAAGCAGCATGAACCACTCCCCGATTCAAATTTCCTCCTCCCCCACTTATTCCTCCGGTTATAAGAGGTTTGTCTCGATAAGCTGGATTATCCCTTTGCTCTACTGAGGCAAAGAAAGCATCAAGATCCAGATGAATTATGGAAAGGCGATGGTTATTGTTCATTATTTTTTAGTTCCTTTCTGGCTAATTGACTTATAGGCCAATTAGCGTAATAGGTAATATGTAATTAAAGAATCATTAATTTGCCAATTTTCCAATTCACCGATTAGATTAGTAGATAATGAATCGTTGTTAGTAGGGGCAGACCTTGTGTCTGCCCTCCGTAGGACTCATAATGACAAAGCACTTGCTGTAGGGGTCGGATTTATCCGACCCGAAACGGGTTTTAACAGGCGGACCTGCCCTACGTTTACTCATTACGGGCAGACACAAGGTCTGCCCCTACATATCAAATTACTTATCACATTGTTTACTATACGCTATCCGCTATCTTTTCTTTTTCCTTCACGAGATACGCGATACGAATTTATTCTGTCTCCTGGCTCCTGACTTCTGGATTCTATCTTCTTTATTCTATTTCTTAACTAGCTAACCAAGTAACCAAGTAACCAGCTACCTAAATATATACTACATACTGTCTATATTCACAATCTTCCGGGCGATTAATTTAAAATCAGCATCATTTTTACTTAAAGTTCCTTCTATTAAAAGAGGTACTTCTTGATGAAAAAGGTTAAGAAATTTTTGATAGGCAGTGGGGAAAGTAATTACTTCAAAGAAACCTTTTTCATCTTCTAAGAGCAAAAAAGCCATCACTTGTTTTTGTTGGGTAAATTGTCTCCTGACTTGAATTAGTACTCCCGACATTAAGATTAGTTTTTGAGGATTAATATTTTCTATTTGATTGGATTTGGTAATCTGAAAACAGGCCAGTTCTTTATCATACT
>NZ_PFKO01000203.1:0-3153 GCF_002784285.1 Candidatus Infernicultor aquiphilus | reverse complement strand
TCACTTACATATAAATCGAGTATTTCTTTTTCTAAATTCATTTGTAGAGCTTTAGAAAAATAGTAAGCCGGGATTAAATCAGCAGCAATTAGTTCAGTACTACCGGAGTTATTATCTCCAGATATTTTATTTTGAGCCCCATCTTGGGCTTTTTTTCTAACCTCCTTTAAAGTGAGAGGGAGTAAATTTAATAATGCCGAACGAGGGTAAGTGGTAAAGTCGAAAGCACCCACCTTAATTAGATTTTCGATTAAGGTTTGATTGATTTTTGAAGACCTGGTTTTATAACAGAAGTCGTATAGAGAATTAAATCTTTTACATTTTTCTCTTAGAGATAGAATGGATTTTAAATTTTTTTCTCCCATGCTCTTTATTTTGCTCATTCCCACTCGAATAGCTCCCTCTTCTACCGTAAAGCCAGCTCCACTTTTATTGATATCGGGAGGAAGTATTTTAACCTTGAAACGTCGGGCTTCCTGAATATAGCGATCGGAAGAATAGTAGCCCATACCATAGGTGAGCATAGAAGCCAGATAAAAAGCGGGGTAGTGTATTTTAAGATAGCAGGCTACAAAAGAAATTAGGGCATAAGAAGTACTATGTGCTTTATTAAAACCGTAGTGAGCAAATTTGGAAATTAGATTAAAGATCTTTTCGGTCTCCTCTTCGGTGTTTCCCTGATTTAGGGCCTTTTTAAAGAAGTTATCTCTCTGTTTTTCCATTTCTACTGGCGAACGGGAACTGATGGCTCGACGAAATAGATCAGCTTCTCCTAAACTGAGCTGAGCAAAAGTAGAAACTACCTGTATTACCTGTTCCTGATAGAGGATAACTCCATAAGTGTCCTTTAAAATGGGTTCCAGTTTGGGGTGTAGATAGTCTATCTCTTCTTCTCCCCGTTTCCTTTTAAGATAGTGTTCGGTCATTCCACTGTCTAAAGGACCTGGCCGGTATAAAGATAAAGCAGCGATTAAATCATTTAAATGGGAAGGAGAAAGTCTTCTTAAAAGAGAAGACATCCCTGAGCTTTCTAATTGGAAGACTCCCAGAGTTTTGCCTTTCTGCAGGGCAGAAAAAGTGGCTTTATCATCAAGGGGAATCTTATTAAGGTTGATATTTATATTTTTTTCCTTTAACCCTTCTAAGGTCTTTTTAATTACGGTAAGGCTGCGGGAGCCCAGGAGGTCTATTTTTAATAGGCCTAAATCTTTAATCGATTCTTTTTCATATTGACTAACTATTTCCCCTTGATTAGTTACTTCCAGAGGAACTACTTCGGAAAGCGATTGATCTGAAATGATCATTGAAGAAGCGTGCACAGAAAGATGCCGGGGTTTTCCTTCTATGATTTGAGCAAAAGAAAATAAGGATTTAAGAGGCTCCTGTTGATAGGGGAGATTTTTTAGTTCAGGCAAATGTTGAAGAGAAGCCTTAATTACTCCAGGGGTGGAGAATATAGGCATAAGTTGGGCAATTTTGTTTATTTCCTGAGGGAGGAATCCCAGTGCTCTGCCGGTATCGCGAATGGCGGAACGGGCGGCATAAGTAGAGATGGTGCTGACGTGGGTTACTCGATTACTTCCAAATTTTTTAAAGATATAAGAGATTACTTGCTCTCTTCCCAATTGACCAAAATCTATATCTATGTCTGGGAGATCTATTCTTTCCGGGTTGAGAAATCTTTCAAAAAAGAGTTGATATTTTAAGGGATCTACCTCAGTGATATTCAGAAGATAGGAGACTAAACTTCCGGCTGAAGAACCTTTCCCTGGTCCCACCGGAATATTGTTTTGTTTAGCAAAGCAGACTATATCCCAGACGATCAGGAAATATCCGGCAAAACCCATCTGATTAATTATTTTTAATTCATAGGTTAAGCGATTTTTAACTTTTAGAGAGGGAGTGGGATAATATTTTTTAAGACCTTCCAGGCAAAGTTTTTTTAAATAATTTGGGGCGGAATAAGAAAGAGGTAAGGGATAAGTAGGGAGATGAATTTGCCCTAAATTAAGTTCTAAGTTGCATTTAGCAGCGATTTCAATTGAATTCTGAAGAGCTTGAGGGGCCTGAAAAAATAGTTTCTCCATCTCGGAAGGAGATTTAAAATAATATTCATCAGTTTCAAGTTTTTGATGATAGAACCTCTCTTTTGTTCCTAAATTGGCAATTTTATTTAATAGACCTTGAGAGGAGGCTTGATTTTTTTCCAGGTAATGGACATTATTAGTGGCTACTACCGGAATCCCTAATTTTTGTCCTATTTTTATTAATTTAGAATTAACTTCTTTCTCTTGGCTAAGGCCATGAAAAGATAATTCTAAGTAAAAATTTTCTTGACCAAATACTTGCTGATACCAGTAAGCATTTTTTTCGGCTTGGTCAGTCTTCTTTTGGGCCAGGAGAAAAGGTATCTCTCCCTTTTTACAGCCGCTTAAGGCAATAATTCCCTCACTATATTTAGCTAAACTATTTTTTTCTATCGCCGGAATAGGACCGGGGTTGGAAAGATAGGCTTCGGTAATCATCTGACAGAGATTACTATAACCTTTTTTGTCTTTAACCAAAAGAATAAGATGCCAGCATTGATTGGATTTTTGATTATTTTTTACTCTTATTTCGCAGCCGAGGATAGGTTTTACCCCGGCTTTTTTGGCTTTTTTATAAAATTGAATGGCCCCATAAAGTCCATCATGATCAGTTAAAGCCATTGCTTTCATATTAAACTTGATGGCCTTTTTAATTAAATTATCCAGATTGCAAAGACCATCTTGCATGCTATATTGGGAATGTAGATGTAGATGTACCATATCCATTTTAAAACACCTTTCTAATAATTGACCAATTAACCGATTCTCCAATTCACCGATTGAACAATTCTCCGATTAGAATAGTCGTTAGTGAATAGTTATTGCGAGCTCTGATTTGATGTAGGGGGCGGATTTATCCGCCCCGTATTGTTTGGTTAATTTCTTTGACGGGTTCGATGAATCGAACCCCTACACTTGCATAGACAGGCGAGACGCCTGTCCTACGTTAATAAAATAAATTATTATTGTAATAGAGGGCGTATTGCAATACGCCCCTACCTACAACTAAAAACTTACATTTTGCAATTTGTACCTTACATCTGTTTCTTCACGCGATACTCGATAC
>NZ_PFKO01000280.1:4520-10425 GCF_002784285.1 Candidatus Infernicultor aquiphilus | reverse complement strand
TGGAAGGGCGTATGCAATACGCCCCTACCGTATTCATCTTTGCTCATTTTAATGGTAGATTTACCTTATAATATAAGCCCTTTAAACTAGATCTAAAATAAGGGTCGTTTTAAGCGTTTTTTGGAAAATAATAGGGTTTTACCTTAAGAGCCTTAAAGAAATGCGTTATACGCCTTGTAGGTTGATATTGCCTGAAAGCCTTATATAGTAAGCCTTTCAAGACTTAAAAAAGCTATTTTTAGCACTTTTTTACTTATTTTTATGCTAATTGGCGTGATGAATATTTATTAAATTTTCCAGAGGGCGCTGAAACCCTTGTATTATCTGCGTTTTAGAACATGCGAATTTTATATAATAAAGATAAAAAAGGTGTAAATTGCAAGATACAAGATGAGATTGCTTCGGTCGTTTCACTCCCTCGCAATGACATTCTTCCCCCTCACCCTGCCCTCTCCCCTCAAGAGCGAGGGAAAAGAGGTATGGGTTCCCGCCTGCGCGGGAATGACATATGGGGAAGCGGAAATGACCCCAGTGAAATAAGATTTCATGGGGCAGGCAGAAAAGGATGGCGTGTAGAAGGTTATTTCTTGTTACTCATTTTCAGCAACCTCTAAATCATTATGAGCTTTAATTAGCCATTTTTTGACATATTCATCTATCATAACCTTATTCCCTCTTTTAAAACCTCTCTTACAACATTACCTATCTTTGTCTTATAGTAATTTATTTCTTTTTTTGATTTGATAATAAAATCAGCATCAATTCCTTCTTTTGCAAGTTTCTTCCGTAAAATGGAAGATAATTCCATTTTCTCTCTAATGGTAAGGTTATTTTTCATTACAATTAGGATATCGTGATCGCTCTTTTCCGAGTAATCTCCTCTTGCTCTGGAACCAAATAAAATAATTTCTTTATAATCAACCTCTTGAAGCATTTCTTTGAGTAAGTTTCCTACATTTTCCTTTATCATTTATTTTTTACTCCTTACCATTAATTTCATTTACTACTCTAAGTAAATGAACTTCTTCTCCATGACCTGATTCTGCAGCATATTCTAAGGCAGTCTGAATATTTTTGTTAGTAAATCGTGAATAATCCTGGAGAATTTTATCAATAGAAATATTATGGAAAAGTTTCCGTAATATTATTTCTACCGAAATTCTTGTTCCTTTTATGTGGATCTATCTGCAAAAACTTCATCAAAAAATATATCCTTGCTCAATTTTTTTTGCCATTCTCTATGTCGTTTTACGCTTTCAATCCTTTTACTTTTTGGTATAGTTATAAATCTAATGGCTTCTACTGGTCCCAATTCTTTTATAAGCACCTGCATCGCTTTTTTAATTACCGTCTCTCTGTTCATATATTTTGCAGTTCTCATCTTAATCCCTCTTTATTATAATTAGGTTTAGGATAATTGTCAAAATTAAGAATTACGAAGAGAAAAAGGAGAAATGTCATATAGTAAATGTTTTCACCCTTCCCCTCTTTTTTTATTAACCCTTTCTCTTCTAAGGATTTAAAAATACGAAGTAGGGTGCTCATTGGTTCCCGTTCCCCATTGTTCGATATATTTAATTAAACAGAAACTTTAGGATACTCTCATCTCTCTATCCTTTCGGTTCCTTTAATTTCTGCGTGTAATTGAAATATGTTCCTTTTGTATTAGCAAAAAGCAGAAATGGTTTTTTAAATTCTAAATTTTCTGATTCGCCTTGAGAAATTATCTTCTTTAAGTCCATTGATATTCACCTTTATATTGTTTATAGAAAGACGGGTCTATCCTACGTGGTGTTTTTAATTTTTGTAGGGGTCGAATTTATTCGACCCGTTTTCACTGCGGGTTCGATGAATCGAACCCCTACCTCATCCCCACTATATTTCATCTCGATTCTCACCGGTGGTGAATTTAGCCATACTCGCTTGGGCTTCTTCCAACATTTTCAACTTTTTTACCCTTCTTAAATTAATTCCCAGCTCTGAAGTAATAGGCTCAAGTAGTTTGAAAGCCTCTTCTTTTTTGACTAATATTTCTTGGGGTAGAATTTTCCTATTTTCAGCGAGTTTAAAGAAATTCCTTTGAAATTCGGATATGCATTCTGCAGGTTTTGCTAAATCATGGCTTAATATAAAACCTGAATATTGGTCTACCCATAAAGTTATATAAGGATAAAAAGGACTTTCTTCTTTTTCTTTAATTGGATTTAGATAGTAAAAGTAATCAACCTCCCAAACACCCTGGCGATAAGGGATTCTTCTCTTGATTTTTTCCAAACGAACTGTATCGATCGGTTCTACAATAATTTCTCCTTTTTGTAGGGGTAATGGCTCCATCCACATATCTCTCCAGGATAAACCTGTTTTATCCTTTTTGGGAACTCGAACTAAATAACGATTTTCCAACTTTCTTTATTACTTGAAAATCTTCTTTCTGTAAATATTTTCTGTCTTCGAATGAAGCCATAAGTATCCCACATCCAGTTCCAACACTCTTTTCTCTTAAATTCTATTGCGGCATCATATAGTTCTTTCCACTCTTGAATAGACGGTGGTTTATCGTTCATTTTTTTACTTCCTCCTTGTGTTTTCTCTATATTATAAGAAGAAAAAAGGGGAAAGGCAACTTTTTAAATCAAAAAGTAGTCAGTCCCCTTTTTGGAAGGGCGTATGCAATACGCCCCTACCGTATTCATCTTTGCTCATTTTAATGGTCGATTTACCTACTCGTTTGTAGGGTGGTCACCCAATCAGTCAATCTATTACCAATCTATCGATTAGATTTGAATTAATATCATATACTTCTATGATTAATTGATTATTACTAAGGAATAATTTGCAAAAATGATAGGCTTTAATAAACAATTGACTATAAGGACTTTTTCGGGCTTGGCCATAAAGAGGGGCTCCTCCCCCACCAGTAACGACGTAATAGATATTATGATATAAAGACCTTTCATAGTCATGGTCATGCCCGTTAAAAACTATATCTACACCATATTGTTCAAATAAAGGAATGATAGTCTGTCTAAGACCTTTTTCGTCTTCAGTGTGGTGACCGGTACTAAAGGGTGGATGATGAAAAATGGCTATCACAAATTTTATATTTTCTTTGATATTTTGTAAATCATCTTCCAGCCAAAGATATTGTTCTGAACCTATACTACAATCTGAATTACTATCCAATACTATAAAGTGAAGGTTATCTTTTTCTACCGAATACCATCGTTTATTATTGGGTAGAATAAAGTTAGCAAAATATAAAGGCGAATTGTTTTCGTGATTTCCCAAGGCAGGATAAAAATCGGCAATTTTAATTAAATCAGAAATTATCTCATTAAAGGTAGCCCATTGGTCAGGAATTAAACCATCTTCTACCAGATCGCCAGTATGGAAGACGATATTTGGTTTTGTTTTTATAATTTCATCAACCATCTTCTGATGAGTTTGATGGTCAGTTCTACTGTCTCCATAGATTACAATTGATTGAGAGACAGTTTGCTGATCTCCAATAGAAAAGCAAGATAATGGTAAAGAAATTAGTATTATGGTCAGCAAGATTAAGGTGATTAATTTTTTATGATTAAGTTTGCACATCTTAAAAATCCTTCCAATAGACAATTAGTCGACCAATCAAATTCAATTGACCAATTCTCCAATTAACCAATTTACCAATTGCTTCTCTTCTTTTTTCCAAGGTAATTATAAACAGTCTCTTTTGCTATACCTACGCTGGAGGCAAGTTCATCGATATTGAGTAGGTTCCCGGCTTGGTCCGCTAAAATTCTCAAAAAATATGGATTCCCGCGTGCGCGGGAATGACCTAAAGAGGAACAGGAATAACACATTAGAATAATAATCTTTTTTATTTATAAGAAAGTTGTTCATCAATAAGGCTAAGCAAATAGGCGAATTTATTTTTCTTATAATATTCTCTGCTATCATGGTCTAAAAGAGATCCTAAAGTTACATAGTAATCTCTTTTTTTAAATCCCTGGATAATTTCTTTAATCTTTTTTAATTCCTCATCATCTACTGCAAGATTAACTCCTCTTCTGGATAAAAATTCTATATCAAATACATCTCTTATTTCTTTTCGGTCCAAAGGAGCCTCTATCTTATTTTTCATCATCTGTCCTAAGGTAAAAGATTTAAGCAATACTTGCTGGTTAGAATATGGGGAGTAAGCAATTGTTTCCTGAAAATCTCTTGCTGTATCAAATCGCTCATGGCATATGCCTCTTAAAATATATTTTAAATTTTGAGGGATATCTCTTTAATATATCTTCGCAACTTTTTTTATCTATTTTTTCTAAATTTAGCGAACTGAGATCTAAATTATATTTTCCTAAATAGTTTAAATAAAGGGAATCGATAAAGGCTTTTTCAGGGGAGGCAATAAAAATATTGTTCTCTTTAGAAAAGCCAAAGTAAAAATCATTTTTGATTTTGCTATAATTAAATATAAATCCTTCAATATCTTTGGTAAAGGTACGGTATAAGGAGATAGATTCGATAAATTTCTGCTGAACCTGGGTAGTGTATTCATAAAATGAAAGAGCGGTCATCAAAGAGATATAAGATGGGACCTGCAGAAGATTAGCCAGCTCCAGGCAGAATCTTCCGCTATGGATAGCATTTTTGCTATATCCTGGTAAGTAAAATATAGGTTTTTTATCTTTTTTATATCATTATATTTCATAAGGCTAAGCACACTTAATTAATCTTTTTGTTAATTTATTATACTCTGGTGGTAGAATTTGTCAAGACACCCCCACCTTAATCCTCCCCCCTCAAGGGGGAGGAGATATATAAACTTATTCTTCCCTTTCAAGGGGGAGGAGATTTTGCAAAGAGAAATTGCTGCGGCTTGCCGAAGGCAATTTTGCAATTATAGAAAAGATGGATTCCCGCGTGCGCGGGAATGACATAAAGGGGAATGGGAATGACAGAGACAGACGGGCCTGCCCTAGGTTGTGTATTGAATTTTTGTAGGGGTCGGATTTATACAGGTTTGATTATGGAGTTCATTTTTTTAAAAATTGCTTCTTTTACGTGGTGAAGTTTTTGGAGAGCTTCCTTTTTGGTCTTGGCTTGAAAAGATAAATATAGTTTTATCTTAGGTTCGGTCCCAGAAGGACGCAGGCAATACCAGGAGCCATCGGAAAATACAATTTTTAAGACATTAGAGAGAGGCAAGTCAAGTGAAGTAGTTTTTAGAGTCAGGGATTTGGGGTGATAACTCTTGCCGATTAAAATATCATTAATTCGGACAATTTCCATATTTTTAATCTGGGGAAGATCTTTTCTAAAGACTTCCATAATCTCGGCTATCTTCTTCTCTCCTTCCTGACCTTCCAGATAGATAGAGTGTTGATCTTCTTCGTAGTAGCCATACTTCTTGTAAAGATCTTCCAAGACCTGAAGTAGGTTAAGTCCTTTTTTGTGATAATAAGCAGCCATCTCACAGATTAACATTGAGGCAATTACTGCATCTTTGTCACGCACAAAATCTCCCGCCAGATAGCCGATACTCTCTTCATAGCCGAAGAGGAATGATTTTTTTTCTTTTTCTTCTATTACTTTGACCTGATGGCAGATGAATTTAAAACCAGTCAAAGTCTCATAGGTTTCTACTCCGAAACTATCGGCAATTACTCTGGACATATCACTGGTTACTATAGTTTTAACTATGAAACCGTTGGTAGGGAGTTGGGACAACTCTTTTTTACTGCTTAAAATATAATGAAGGAGTAAGACACCGACTTGATTGCCGTTTAGGACGGTGTATTGATTATTGTGAGTAGAGATTGCTTCGTCATTATCATTCCTCGCAATGACAGATGGGATTGCTTCGCTCCCTACGGGAGCTCGCAATGACAGATTGGTGTCATTCCCGCTATCTTCT
>NZ_PFKO01000280.1:3791-4503 GCF_002784285.1 Candidatus Infernicultor aquiphilus | reverse complement strand
GCGGGAATCTATCCCTGACGGGTGAGACGACTGTTCTACGCTTTTAATGTTAGACGAGATTGCTTCGGTCGTTTCACTCCCTCGCAATGACAAAAAAGGGTGCTCCTCGCCATGATGCGGATTATTTTTTACTGCCAGGCCGATGCGGTCAGAGTCCGGGTCAGTGGCAATTAGAATCTCAGCATTTACTTTTTGGCCTAATTGAATAGCCAGCTCGAAGGCGGCAGGGTTTTCAGGATTAGGTGATTCTACCGTAGAAAAATTTGGGTCAGGATGAGTCTGTTCTTCTACTACAAATACATTGGTAAATCCCCTTTCTTTTAAAATCATTCTTATGGGAATATTCCCTGCTCCGTGGAGGGGGGTATAGACTATTTTAATAGATTTATCAAGATCATCTCCGTCTCTAATAGTAAGTTCTTTTACTTTTTGCAAATAGACCTGGTCAATTTCCGAACCAATTATATTAAATAAACCTTTTTTAGTGGCAGTGAAAAGTTCAATTTTTTTAATCAGAGAATAGTCTTTTATTTGGTTGATGTGGTAAATTATTTTATCGGCAATCTCGGGGATGATCTGTCCACCATCGGAGCTATATACTTTATAGCCATTATATTCAGGAGGATTGTGACTGGCAGTGATTACTATACCGGCGATAGCGTAAAGGTGACGAACGGCAAAGGAAAGTTCGGGAGTAGGACGGATATCCTCA
>NZ_PFKO01000280.1:0-3776 GCF_002784285.1 Candidatus Infernicultor aquiphilus | reverse complement strand
ATATTATTGGCATTTAAGACCAGGGCGACAGTTTCAGCAAATTCTCGAGATTTATGCCGACAGTCATAAGCAATGACCACACCTCGGTCAAGATAGTTTTGTGAGTATAAGAAGTGAGGGTCTTTTGGTGATTCTTCAAGAAGATAGTTAGCCAGCCCCTGGGTAGTTCGGGAAACGGTGTAGATATTCATCCGATTAGTACCCATAGCAATTTTTCCTCGCAGTCCACCGGTACCAAATTCCAGGTCTTTATAGAAGCGGTCTTTAATCTCCTCTTTGTTGCCACTAAGAGCTCGTAACTCTGCCTTGGCTGGTTCATCAAAATATTCATTTTCTAACCAGAAGTGGTATTTTTCGAGATAAGACATTGAAAAAACTCCTTCCTTTTAATTTACCATTAGTAAAATTAGCCAGGCGGGTATTAGCCATAATATTTTATCATCCTGTTTCCTCTTCTGCAACAAATCTTTGCTAACTATTATCCCTTCTTTAACTCCATACTTTTCCATAAATTTAATTATTCCCTTTAAATCCTTAAGTAGAATTTGGTTACGATACTTAACCTCTACAGGCAGAAGAGAACTAGTTTCCAGCACAAAATCAACCTCTTCCCTTTCCCTCCAATAAAAAACTTTCTCTTTTAAGAAACATCTGCCCACCAAGCTCTCTACTTTTTGACCTTCTACCCTCTTCTCTTTATTCCCTCCTCCAAAGACAGTAATTAAACCGCTATCAATAAGATGAACCTTCTGATTGCTACGAATCTGTTTTTCTACCGAAGGAGAATACTTTTTTATCCCGAAAACTAAAAATGATTCAATAAGGTAGTTCAAATACTTAAGGGTATATTCTCTGCTCAGGGATAGAGAATTAGCTATATTGGTAATGTTCATAATATCAGAAGAATGGTCGGCCAGATAGAGGAAAAATTTTTCCAGAACCTGCGGTTTTTTTATTTCGTAAAGGTCTACCAGGTCTCGATAAATCACTTTTTCAATAACATCCTCTCGAAGAAGCCTCTGCCACAAAATAGGATTTTCTACCTCCAGAAGATGGGGAAATCCTCCCCGATTAAGATATTCGGCAAAAAGAATTTTGATTTTGCTTTGATAAGGAATCAGTTGGTCGATTGGCGATAGGCTGTCCGAAAAAAGACCTGTTACCCCTTTAAGTAAATTAGAAGTGGCGAAATTTTTCTGCAAATTAAGAATAATTTTATCTAATCTTTTATCTTTTAATTGACAGGATAAAAACTCACAAAAACTAAAGGGTAATATAAGCTCTTCTATGGTTCTGCCCATTAAAGATTCGGACCCTCTCTTGATAAGAGAAGCTGAGGAACCTGATAATATAAATTTAAGAGGATACTTTTTATCAAAATATTTTTTAATTTCAAATTGCCATCCCTCCCAGAAATGAACCTCATCTAAAAAAAGGTAAATTTTTTCATTGGCCTTTAATTCAGTTAAGGTCCTTCCACTTAACTGTTCATAAACATCTAATAGGTCAGTCAGGTTTGTTGGTGAATCTGAGGAAGGGGTGGTGAGCAATTTAAATTCAGGATCATCACAGGAAAGGTAGATTATATTTTGAGATGGTATTTCTCTTTTACTGATTAATTCATCAATAATTTGGTAAAGAAGGGTAGTCTTTCCTGTCCTTCGCGGTCCCTTAATAAGGATAGCCCGATCCAATTTAAAATACTCGAGGAACTTTTTTAATACTGGTCTTTGGTAAGTTAGTTTAAGGGAGTCTGGAACTCTATGGTCAATCCACCAGGGGTTATGGAAATATAAAAGTCTTTTCAGTTTTTCTTTGCCTTCTATATTATTTTTCATTCTATTTCCCTTTATTATTTTACTGTGGTATTGATAACTGTAGTTTACAATATATTGGTTTATTTGTCAACATTGGTTTGCAATGTTTGATTGTTGTACGACCAAGATAGATTCCCTCTTTCGAGGGAATGACAGAGACTTGTAACTGGTTAACTGTATTTTCTTGTATTTTATACTAACGACTATTCACTATTCACTAACGACTAGTTTAATTGGGTAATTGGTAAATAGGCAAATTGGATAATTGATATTATTCTACGTAGAAAGATTGGAGTACTTTTTTGGTTTCTAAATTCTGAACAAAAACTATAAAGTGTAGTTTTTCTTTTTCTCTATCGTCTTCTTGGTCAAGCGATATTTCGGAAGTAAATTTAAAATTAAAAGTATGGTCAGGCAAAAGTAAGGGTATATTTTGAAAGGGGAATATATCCTGGGCATAGCAGTATAAGCCAGACTCATCTCTTTCTTTAGAAACCATTCCACAGACTGCTAAATCTTTTAAAAAGGTATCGCTTATATTTTTTACCGTACCTTCAATAATTATATTTAATACTTTTTCTTCTTCCTTCTCCCCCTGAGGGAGAGGGTTAGGGTGAGGGGTCTTAACTGCTGATAGCTCAACAAGGGGAGGCTGAGTAAGTTCCTCGTCGATAGCTTTTTTATAACAAGTATAATTTCCCTCCACACAATCACAAGCCAGACCCTGAAGCCTTTTGGTTAAGCCATTGATAAATACATCCGGAGTACCTTTTTTATCGGAACCAACATGCCAGTCATAGCGAGCATTTGTCTCTGTAGTATCATAACCATCACCCCAGAGGTGTTCTTCCACCAGAATAACTTTGGTAGTGCCATATTCCCAGGCTAAGTCTTCCAGGCAGAATTCAGCAGTGGGACAACTAAGGCAACCTTCTCGAACAAATAGTTCCACCAGGACTACCCGAGGAACACTTTTCGGAGAAGCAGTATCTTGGGCAAAGACTGGAGAAGTAAGAATATTGCCGTTGGGTAGAACCAGTAAAAATATTATTAAAAATATAAATATAAATAATTTTTCTTTCATTCTTAGTTATTTCCTTTCCTATCTATCCTGTGATTACCCTTACTTCTAATCATTTCCAATTCCGCCTAAAAAATAGAACCGTCCCCATTTCATTGTCCCCATTTCATTTATTCTTTTAGCATTTCACTTAATAGCAGGACTTTTATTTCTGATATTTTTTTCAAATTTGCATCATTGGTAATAAATAGATCTGCTTTTACCTCTAAAGAAGTAGCTATCTGAATAGCATCTGGGGTGTTAATATTATAATTGGCTCTTAGTTTCCCTTTCCTTTCGGACATATTCAGTTGCATCTATGCCTTGCCAAATCTCTTTTCCTAATCCTAAGGCATATTTAGCATAACTTTTTGGTTGGGGATAGATAATTATTTTTTCATTATTGGTCTTTATAATTAGCTTGTCTCCCGCTTTAAGATTTAATTTTTCTCTTATGTCTCGAGGAATAACAATTTGATATTTACTGCTGACTTTTATCATCGTCTTCATTTTTATACCTTCTTTTATATTTTGCTTTTTAACTATCCGTTTTAATTATAATAAAAAGTAAAACAATTGTCAATATTTCCAAGTATTTAATATATTACTTTACATAGGAGATTCCCTCTTTCGGGGGAATGAAAAATAGAAATAGAAAACAGACGGGTCGGATAAATCCGACCCCTACCTTAAAATGTAGACAAAATAGATGCGCGTGTTAGATTAACTTTTTCCTTTTTGCCAGAATTCAAGGAAGAAGGCGAAGAAGATACCTACGAATAGACCGAGCACCCCAGCGATCGCAATATTTAATTTTTTATTTGGTTTGATGGGACCTTTAGGTTCATAGGCCAGGCTGGCAATTTTTACCATTCCTGATTCTGTAGCTACAGCAATCT
>NZ_PFKO01000322.1:0-5224 GCF_002784285.1 Candidatus Infernicultor aquiphilus | reverse complement strand
CTAAATGAATAGGATTAAGACCTAAAAAGAGATGGTGCATACAAGTATTACCCACGATTACAGTTTCGTAAATATTGTTTTTATCTATTTCCGCTTTCTGAGTAGTCTCTCTGATGATTTCATTTAAAGTAATTACTATTTCTTTTTGTAATTTCTCTAAACCGCCCTTGGGTTGTTGGGTAAATCCAATTCGGGAAATAACATCATCACCATGAATAACCTGGGGATTAGTCTTGGCTACAGCAGAAAGCTCTTCACCGCTTCCCAAATCAATTAAATATCCCACTACGGTAGTCGTCCCAATATCAAAGGCCATACCATAACTCTTTTTCGCAATATTATCGCTTTCTAGATCCATAATTTCGTCATTACAGATAGTAACTGTTACTCTAAAATCGGCTTTTCTAATTAAAAGAGGAATCTTTTTTAATATCGGTAGAGATATTTTTAAATTAGAAATATTTTCTATCTTTTTCAAAGATAGTCCATCTTTAATTCTTTCCCAATCTGACCTCTGGTCATCCAAAGAAGGTTTTTCCAAACCTAAAAATACTTTCTTTAAATTTGAGTCGAGCGCAAAATTCTTTTTAATACGATGAATATCTCCCTTTAAATTAGAAGAAAATACTCCTTTAAAATCTAATCTAATTTCTGAAGGTACTTCTATTATAGTATCTTTAAAAAGTTTAGCTTGACAGGCCAACCTAAAACCTTTTTTTATTTCTTCTTCGGATAAAAGCTCTTCTTCTATGGGAGTGGCAGTAGTAATTCCTGTGTTGATTAATATTTTACACTTACCACAAATTCCCTTTCCTCCGCAGGGAGTATCAATATTTATCCCCGCCCTTTCCAGTGCTTCCAAGGCAGTGGTTCCTTGGTTTACTTCAATATTTTTTTTATCCGGTAAGAAAGTTATTTTTAGCATACTTTTAACTAAATACTCCTTTTTCTAACTTATTTTTCAAAAGTTAATTTTCCTTCTCTATAGGCCTGGATATATCCACCACAAAAATTATCCTCTCCCAGAAGAGTTATGGCAGTCTTAGCAATAGCCATCATTCTTTTATCTGTTGAATCAATGATTACTGCATCCATGCCACAACTCATAGTCAAAATCATAAAGACTTGATTAATGAGCTTTCTTTCCGGAAGACCATAAGATATATTACTTAAACCGGTGACTATTTTAACTTCGGGATGAGCTTCCTTAACGCTTCTTATCGTTTCCATGGTTATCAAGCCATTTTTGTCACCGGTCCCGATAGGCACTACTAAGGGATCAATAAATATGTCTTTTAAAGGAACTCCGGCATCAGTTAATACCTTTATTAATTTTTCGGCAATCTCAACCCGGGTTTTAGAATTATCAGGAATACCTCGTTCATCCATAACCAGCGCTGCTACCGCACATTTATATTTTACTATTGCCGGTAATAATCTATCAATTTTTTCTTTCTCACCAGTTATGGAATTAATTAAGGCCTTACCTTTATCCCAATTATGAGCTTCTAAGCCTTTTTCAATTTCTTCTGCATTAGGACTATCAATACATAAAGGGACATCCACCGCCTCTTGAACAGTTTTTACTAACCATTCCATATTTTCTTCTTTATCGCCACTGGCGGCGGAGGAATTGACATCCAGCATCTCAGCTCCACCCTCTACCTGGTTCCTGGCTAAATCTTGAATAGCTTTTACATCTCTATTCTCAATCATTTCTCTAACTTGTTTCCGGGCAGAATTTAATTTTTCTCCGATAATTAACATCATTTAACCTCCTTTTTTACAAATACAAATAAATTATATTAAATGATTATACCTTATTACTTGCTCAGTATCTATTGCAATTAGAATATTTGTTTTAGAGGTTAGGTATCTCCCTGACAATTTCAGGAATGATTTCAAACAAATCCCCGACTACGGCTATATCCGCAATCTGCATCATGGGTGTATCTGGGTTTTTGTCTATAGCTATGATCAAATCACAAGACTGCATTCCTACAAGATGCTGAATCTGTCCGGAAATGCCGCAGGCTATATAAACCTTTGTCTGGACTGTCTGTCCTGTCTGTCCGACCTGGTGCGCATAAGGGATCCAGCCCGAATCAACAGCTGCCCTGCTTGCACCTACGGCTGCACCGCCTACCCTTTCGGCAAACTGCTTTAAAAGTTTAAAGCCTTCTGGACCTTTCATTCCTCTTCCGCCTGATATTATTATCTGTGCATCGGCAAGATTAAAAGCAGTTTCGGTACTATGGAAAACATCTATTATCTGTTTGATCTTCTCGGTATCACTGGTAAGCATCTCTTCTTTTATAATTCTGCCGGTACGGCCAGGATCGGGTTCCGGCGATTTCATGACTCTTGGCCGTACGGTCGCCATCTGAGGCCTGTGGTTTGAACAGCGGATAGTGGCCAAGATATTACCACCAAAAGCCGGTCTTGTTTGAAGAAGGTCACCGTTTTCAGGATCAATGGAAAGACCGGTACAGTCAGCTGTAAGACCACAATGTGTCATTACGGCAACTCGTGGAATCAGTGCACGTCCCCTGGTTGTGGCTCCGCAGATCACAACTTCGGGCTTATATTCTGCGATAAGGCGTTTCATGATTTTTGCTTCGGTTTCATCGACAAAACCGGATAATCCCGGATGGTCAACCACTATTGCGACATCTGCTCCATACGCAAAAAGCGACTCCGGTTTTCCTTCAATACCGGATCCCATGACCACAACCCAGACTTCACTCTTTCTAAGATCCGCAAGAGTTCTTGCAGCACCTGTCAGTTCGTGTGTCACAGATTGTATTTCGCCAGACAAAATCTCAGCGACTACCCATATATTGCGATATTCTTTTCTTTCAGCATCTGTAAAAGCTATCATTTTTACCTCCTCTGAATCAAACTATACTTCGCAGTCTTAACTCTCTTAGTAGGGTCTGTGCACATTCTATTGAAGATCCTTCAATCTTTTTTGTGCTGGTGTGTCTGGGTGGTGGAGGCTGTATTTTTACCACCCTTGTGGGTGATCCGTTCAGACCGATTTTTGAGGTATCCGCACCTATATCATCGGGCTTCCATACTGGTATTTCACATTTATTTGAAGCCAGTCGGCCTTTAAGTGATGGTACGCGGGGTATATTGATGTCTTTTACGACGGTTATTACTGCAGGAAGAGACATTTCACATATATCATAACCATCTTCATGCATCCTTTTGACCCTGATGGATGAAGAAGATATCTCTTCCACAGCCATAACATAAGTTGCTTGAAGCCAGTCAAGATGAGCTGCAATTCCAGGACCTACCTGGGCTGTATCTCCATCTATGGCCTGCTTACCGCAAATAACAAGATCAATATCTCCGATCTTTTTAATGGCTTTGGCAAGGGCATAGCTTGTAGCCCATGTATCCGATCCGCCAAAAGCCCGGTCACTGAGCAGAATGGCTCTGTCAACTCCTACTGAAATAGCCTCTCTCAGGCTTGCTTCAGCTTTTGGCGGACCCATTGACAGGGCAATCACTTCTCCTCCGAATTTGTCTCTCAACTGTACACCTTCTTCCACAGCGTAAGTATCAAAAGGATTCAGGATCGCTTTCATACCTTCTCTTACTATGCGTTTTGTTTCAGGATCGATTTTAGCATCGTTAGTTGCTGGTACCTGCTTGATACATACTACTATTTTCATAACGCCTCCCTGCAATTACGGGCTCTCAGACCCAGATATCTTTAATCAGATCGTATTGTGTTTTAAATCCGAGCAGTGATAGGTAAACGCCGCACCCCGGATATAATTTGTGGAGCATTTTTAAAGTGGATATAGGGTCATATTCGGCATTCCCAGGTATTTCATAGCCGACTGCTTCCGAAAGAAGATGCAGTTTTCTGCTCATCCAGGTCCCTATAATTACCGGTATTTCAGGATATTTTTCAAGAAGTCTATCGACAACTTCATTTCTCTCTATCAAAGGCTGGGTAATAATGTAAGTGGCACCTGCTTTCATTTTTCTTTTCATCTTTTCAAATTCATGTTCTTCCGGTTCATAAGGATTAAATGCGGCTCCGAGTACAAAAGTATCCGGATACTCATGGTTTATGTACTTTAACAGTTCAACAGAAGTGACGGATTCGACATCAGTGGCGCCTACATCTGAAGGCTGAAGTTTGGGAAGACGCTCCGAACCATCTCCAGTTATTATCAGGAGATACCTGATTCCTTTTGACTTACATATGTCAAGAATGTTGTCCAGATCATCTTTCGTATGAAAAGTATTCAGGTGAATCATCACCTGCTCTGACATAACGGGAAGGTCAAGTTCCTCAATTATTTCTGTTCCCTGGAATGACAGAAGACCCATTGTATTATCGGTTATACATGTACAATAACTGCTGTCCATAACCCTGAGATATTTATTTGAAAATATTTCAAGATCCTTTTCAAGCTTTTCTGAATCCTGTTTGGGTGGTAAAACTTCAATGTGGTAGATCTTATTCTGGATGTGATGAATCATGATACTCTCCTATCTCAATTAAATTGGTTAAATTAAGCCTTTTCCATAATATGACGCCAGTTTCTCTTAGGCTACAAAAGTTTTTGCCTTGTCTGCCGCAGAAGCAGCATCAGGAGAATACCCATCTGCCCCTATTTGATTAGCATAATTTTGAGTAATTGGTGCCCCTCCAACCATTACTTTTACTTTATCCCTTAATCCTGCAATATCGAGCGCCTTTATTACCTCCGGCATATTTACCATAGTAGTAGTTAAAAGGGCAGACATCCCTATTATATTGGGCTGATGTTCTTTTACAGCTTCCACAAATTTATCCACAGAGACATCTACTCCCAAATCTACAACTTCAAATCCCGCTCCTTCTAACATCATTTTTACTAAATTTTTCCCTATATCATGCAGGTCTCCTTTTACAGTACCTATTGCTACTTTGCCAATATTTTTTACACCGGTTTCAACTAATTTTGGCCTTAAAACATCCATCCCGGCATGCATTGCTCGAGCAGCAATTAAAACCTCTGGAACGTACACTTCATTTTTTTTAAATTTCGCGCCAATAATATCCATTCCTTTAATTAAACCATTTTCTAAGATATCCTTAGGTAATAAATTCTCCTCCAAAGCTTGTTTTACAAGTTCCTCTACTTTTTTTGCATCTCCTCTTTGCAAAGCCTCAGATACATTTTTTAAATCTACCATGATAGAACCTCCTATA
>NZ_PFKO01000072.1:0-1031 GCF_002784285.1 Candidatus Infernicultor aquiphilus | reverse complement strand
TTAATATCAATTAAAATCGCAGGAATACCTGACCTTTCAAAGTCTTCTAGATGTTTTGTATAAAAAGCCTCACAACAACATCCTATATATGAAGAGACTCCTTTTAATCTGAATTTTTCAAGTGTCTCCATCAGGTCCTCAAAACTCAAAATTGTTGTTATCTGCATCTTCTGATTTCTGCCAAGTCTATACGCCTCACTAATGCTGCATTCTCCACACTTAATACAGCCCCTCTTGTATCTCCAGCCACAATCTAGAGACTTCGCGCAATAGGGAATCAAAAGATGACGAGGGGACTTGGCAATCGTCTCGGCAAATGAACCATTTACCGTAAATATCCGATCTGCTAAACCAAGTGGTATTCTAAACCGTGCGGTATCGATTTTTTCTAAAGCTTTATTGACTGCATTGACAAAATCTGAACTCGAAATACCCGGGATTTGAGGATGATTCCTTTCAAAAAAATCTTTGATTTTCTTTTCAATAACCTTTTTATCTGCAGGTATATCCTTCAACTCTGCTTCAAGATCAAATATCGCTCTCTGGGGATAAGTGAAAAAATCTCCAGTTATAACAATACTCTGGATACGATTATAACTCAGATTAATTACCAGTGAAATCCTAATAAGTCCACCATCTGCTTTGTAAATAGAACAAATCATCTGTTGCGCATCTTTCGGTAACTTAATTTTATTTATTATCTCCGGTGACTCAAACTTATTTTTTTTCTCTTTAAACAATAATTCTTCCTCTTCAGTTAACTTTCCGGGTTCAAGTATAATATCAAACTTTTTCTCAAAACTCTCCTTAAGTATTATTTTCAATTCATCTATATCAGGCACATAACCAAGTTCCCATTTCAAACAGGTTACTCTTTCTTTCGCTGAGTCGACTTCCTTATCTTTCAATTTTTCAATAGGAATACGAAGTGCCTTAAGCATAGTTTCAATATCAAAATCAACAAGTAATGTTCCTTGAAACAAAAAGACATCACCATCTTCAGTCCCACCGGTTCCAGAAATCTTTCTACC
>NZ_PFKO01000074.1:0-5488 GCF_002784285.1 Candidatus Infernicultor aquiphilus | reverse complement strand
TTTAGTCTTGCTAATACCGTGTTTTTTAATTATTCCCAATGCTTTTATAATCTTATCTATGCTTTTCTCACTAGCTACTCTACCTACAAAAAGAATTATTTTTTCATCTTCTTTAAGATTATACCTCTTCTTAATTTCCGAACATTTTCGCTCATTTTTTTCTTGAAAAGAATTTAACTCTATTGCATTAGGAATAACTTCAATTCTATTTTTTATTCCATAATTTTTGATTAAAGTTTTCATTGATTCAGAAGGAGTAGTTATACAATCAGTTTTATCAGCTAAATTAGAAACTATTTTTTTAATTACTTCCTGGGTCAATTTTTGAGGTAGAGGAGCAGCATAATAAGCATACTGATCATATTGAGTGTGTAGAGTTAATATTTTGGGAATACCAAATTTTTCACCATACATAATCGCCTGAGAACTTAGTATAAAAGGATGATGAACATGAACAATATCAGGATTAAATTCAGTTATAACTTTTTTCACTCTAAAAGATAAAGGTATAGCAATAGGATATTTCACTTTATTAGTTAAGTTTATCGATCTGTATCTAAATATATTCTTTTCCTGATCAATATAACCCTCTACTCTGGGGGCAAAAATATAAACCTCCTGCCCTTTTCTTTCGTAGGCTTCTTTTAAAGATATTATACTGGTAACCACTCCGTTAATTAGTGGTTTATAACAGTTAGTAAAAAAAGCAATTCTCATTAATTTCCCCCTCACCCTAACCCTCTCCCACCGAGGGGAGAGGGAATAAAGAACGACTATTTTAACTGTTTTTCCGCTTGTTTTAACCAGTAATTTGCTTTTTTATTTTCTGGTTCTAAACGTAAAACTTCCTTCCAATTACTGGCAGCTTCCTGGTAATTACCCCGCTCATAGTAAACTCTACCTAACCAATAATAAGCTGAAGAAAAATTAGGGTTGGACCTGATTGCTTGGCGATATTCATAGATAGCTTGTTCAAATAATTTTTGTTCATAAAGATTATATCCTGCTTCATAATGAGAATAAGCTTTTTTCCCGTATTTTATTGAATTCTCTACTTTATCAAAAAAATATTGAGCTCGAGGGTATTCAGGATTAATTTCTAATACTTTTTGCCAGGAAGAAAGAGAATCAACTAATCTATCTTTTTCATAAAATACTCTTCCCAACCAATAATAAGCTTCCGCCATTCCCGGATTAATTTCAACTGCGTTTTGTAAATATAAAATACATTCATCATAATCTTCTCTTTGGTAAGCAGCATATCCTAAACGATAATAGGCAAAAGCCAGTTTTTGTTCAACCTGTGGATAAATTATTTTCTTTTCTTGAATAAGTTCTATATATTTACCCCATTCTTTTGCCTCTCTATAATACCAATTAGTATATTGATAAATCTGGGCAAGATAATAATGAGCTTCTATAAAGTCCGGGTCAGCCTGGATAGCTCTTTCACCATAATCGATCGCCTCGGCCCACAATTCTTTGCTGGGATAATTAGCTCCCTGGTAATTCTTAATCGCCTCCTCCATTTTGTTTACAGCCATCTTGAGATATTCAGACGCTTCTTGGGAAACAGTCTCCCAGGCGGTTTCCTCCTGGCCCGTAGCAAAACAGAAATTAAATTCTAATAATAATCCACAAATAATTAGAGCCAAAAATAAAAATATTCTTTGATATTTCCTTTTCATTTTTTATCTCTCCTTTACCTATAGTGTAATTTTATATTTTATTATATCATAATCCTAAATTTAGATCCAATTCTTCCCTATTTTCTAAGGCACCAAGAAGCTTATTTTTTACTTCATTAAATTGAGTAATATATTGAGAATTGATTGAAGAAGCGGCAGGAAGTTTGAGCTTTAAAAAATCTACCTTTTTTCCATTTTCGCTAATAGAAAAATCTAAATGCGGACCAGTAGCTAATCCGGTAGCTCCTACATAACCTATTATCTCTCCCTGTTTTACCTTCTGACCATTTTTTAACCCACTAGCAAAACGGGAAAGATGACCATATCCAGTCTCATAATTGTTAGGATGACGAATCTTAATATAGTTTCCATATCCATCATTCCAGCCCTTATAAATAACTGTTCCATCCCCAATAGTGGAAATCGGGGTCCCCGAAGGGGCAGCGTAGTCAATAGCTAAATGAGGCCTCCAAATTCTTAAGATAGGATGAAGTCGATTATTAGAAAAATAAGAGCTAATATATTTATAATTTAAAGGGGCTTTCAAAAAGGCTTTTCTTAGTGATTTCCCCTCTTTGGTATAATAATCTATATTTCCAGAAGGATCTTCAAATAGGACTGCGTCATGTTTACTAAGAAGTTCTCCTTCATATTGAGCGGCCAGTATATTACCCCAACGGTAGAAATCTCCTTTATATTGTTTTTCTACTAAAATTTTAAAAGCATCACCTTCTCGACATTCAGTAAGAAAATCAATTTCCCAGGCAAAAATTTCAGCCATCTGAATAGCTAATTGAGGTGCATCAGCACACTCTATCATTGATTCATAGAGAGAGCTTTTAATGGTACCTTCTATCTGCACTATTTCCTTAGGAATATCTTCCTTTACTACTTTTAAATCTTTTAAATCTGAATTAGGTAGAGGTAAAGAAATATGAAAAACATCGAAAGGAGTAGGCTCATAAGTAAATTCTTTAAGTGTGCCTGTTGGATCATATTTTAAAGAATATTTACTACCGGCAGGAATATAATTAAAATCTACCACCGACTTAATTTTGTCTTGTAAATCAAGTATTTCAGCTGCAGAGATTCCTTCTCTTATTAAAGATTCATAAAGAGTATCTCCAGCTTTTAAAATTCCATCAATGGTAATTCCTTCTAGTGGTGGTAAAGATATTTCTTCTAAGAGTGTCGGGGCACCCTTCTCTTCCCCATCTAGCGGTAAATCTGACACTACTTCTAAGGCCAGAGAAGTAGAAATAATTTCCTTGGTTTGTTTTACAGGAAACAAAGGAAGGATCTTAAAATAAATTATTCCTATAATTAATAAGAGAGCAAAAATTCCTCCAATAACTATGAATTTTCTTCGGTTTTTTCTTCTCTTCTTATAAAAAAAATAATTATGGTAAGAATAAAAATAGGAGTTTTTTCTTGGTAAAATCTTTAATATCCCCTTACATATTTATAAATTTTAAAATATTTATAACTTTATTCGGGTAGCTTAGGTATATTAGTCGCTGAAATTTTTTTAATTATGGCAGTATAACCATCATATACTTCTTTAGTAAAACATACAAATAAAATTTTTTCTACCAAATTATTTTTCTTTAAAAAATTTATAGTTTCAGTAACAGCAATTTCTATAGCATGTTTTAGAGGAAATCTGTAAGCTCCAGTACTAATGGAGGGAAAGGCAACTGTCTTAAGTTGATACTTTTTTACTAAAGTAAAACAATTTCGGTAACAATGAGCTAAATATTCATTTTCTTTATTGTTTCCACCTCTCCAGACTGGACCAACTGTATGAATTACCCATTTAGCAGGTAAATTATATCCGCAGGTTATCTTGGCTTCTCCGGTAGGACATCCATTTAATTTCCGACATTCTTCTAAAAGTTCAGGGCCAGCTGCTCGATGAATTGCTCCATCCACACCCCCACCACCAAGAAGGGAATTATTGGCTGCATTAACTAGGGCATCTACTTTTTGTTTAGTGATGTCGCCTTGAACGACCTCAATTCTATTTGGCATATTGCTCTACTCCCTATTTGCTGCAAAACAAATGAAATGTAAAGTTATTTTTTATATTTTATATAAGTATTATAAAAATATCTATCGGTCATAGAGGCAATATAATCTATTACTATTTGTTCTGATAAATTACTATTTACATAATTTGCTCCCTTATTTTTACCTCTATTAAAAATCCATTCTTTAAAAATTAGAGAATCTTCATTATCTTTTTTAAGATCCTCAGCAAATTTATTAAAAAGATATCTAAAGTCGTTTTTTAATTTGGTCTTTTTAGCTTTTAATTTTGAATTTTGATATATTCTTTCCACATTAAACTGTTTTAATTCAAAAACTCTTTCGGCAATATTAGAGGAATAGATTATTTCATCGTGATGATAGGAATTTATGATAAGATCAGTTACCAGGGAATTTATAATAGCTGTATTACTTTCTCCTAATTCTTTCTTAATTTTCTCTGGTAATTCATCTTTTTTTAAAATACCTATCCGTATTGCATCTTCTAAATCTTGTCCTACAAAAGAAATAGCATCCGACATCCTAACTACACATCCTTCCAAAGTTGCTGGCAGTATAGATGCTTTTTCCCCTTGGGATTTTTTTCTACCATAGTCTATTAAATCAGCTTCGGTTTTAGATCTATTCGGTTTCAAATATTTCTCGTTTATCTCACCATCATGAGAAAGAATTCCATCTCTTACTTGAAAGGTTAAATTCATTCCTCTGCAGGAATCAGCAAGTTTATCAACTATTCTAAGGCTATGGAGGTTATGAAAAAATAAACCAATCTTTCTTTCTCGACAAATTTCCTGAAGAATTTCCTCTCCATCATGTCCAAAAGGAGCGTGCCCCAAATCATGTCCCAGGGCAATTGCTTCAATAAGGTCAAGGTTTAGTTTTATAGCCTTCCCTATTGACCTCGCGATTTGAGAAACCTGTAAGGTGTGAATACTCCGATTCGATAGTTGTTCGTCAAAACTAGTAGAAAAATATATAACTTGAGTTTTCCCCACATATCTACGAAATGATCCGCTATATAATATATGATCCCGATCTCTGGAATAAGGACCTCTAAATGGATGAGCTGTTTCCCTTTCTCTTCTAGCTTGACCATTTTTTGCAGCATAAGGAGAAAGATAATTATCTTCAAAATCAAGGATTTCTTTTTTAAAGATCTCTCCCTCCATAGTTCTTCCTTCCGATTAAGAAAATTCAGTATCAAGAAATATTTTCATTTTACTTTTAATCATAGACTTATATTTTTTATTTTACAAAATTGTAATAAATTCCGCAAGTATTTTTTTCGTATCGTGTATCGAGTATTGCGTATTGCGTGAAAAGAAAGAACGGAAAGTGCTTAGGAAATAAACTTGTATTTAAAACTAACAACTAATTTAGTTGGTAAATTGGCAAATCGGGGAATCGGTGAATTGACTAATTGGCGAATTAATTCCTATCCTTTCACTGACCCGGCTAAAATACCTCTTACAAAGTAACGCTGTAATCCTAAAAAAAGAACTAAAGGAAGAACCATAGAAACAAAGGCTGCAGCAGTAAGAAGCTCCCAATCCTGACCATAAGAACCGACTAAAGCACTTATTCGTACCGTAAGAGGGGCAACCGCTGGGGTTCCTCCTAGATAGACTAAGGCTACTAAAAGATCATTCCAAACCCATAAAAATTGAAATATAGTAACAGAAGCAAGTGCTGGAACAGAAAGAGGTATTACTACTTTAAAAAATATTTGAAAAGAAGTAGCACCATCTATA
>NZ_PFKO01000029.1:2020-5323 GCF_002784285.1 Candidatus Infernicultor aquiphilus | reverse complement strand
ATTGAAGGGTTTTTATCTTAGAGATATAAAAAGTTTAAAATTAAGGAAATATAATTTCTAAGAGACTCCATAGAGGAGGAAAAAATGATAAATAAACCGGATATTAGAAGTAAAATTTTAGGCGAACTGATAAAACTTTCTCATAATCTTGGAAGAGAAGAATATCATCTGGCCATTATTGGTGAAGGCAATGCTTCAGCCAGGGTTAAGGCTGAGAATATTAGGGAGAGTTTTTTTATAAAAGCAAGCGGGACCCAGCTGGCAACGGTAGGTGAGGAAGATTTTATTCAGGTTTATTTTGAACCGATTATGCAGCTTATAAACATAGACAATCCTGATGCAGAAGATATTAATCATATCTTTGAGAAAGCTAAAATAGATAAAAAATGCCGGGCGAAACCCTCGGTGGAAACTTTATTACATGCTATTTGTCTTAGTATTGAGGGAGTAAACTTTATTGGCCATACCCATCCCATAGCAGTAAATATCTTAACTTGTTCGAAGGGTTTTCCTGAAAATTTGAAAGGCAGAATATATCCAGATGAGATTGTTTTGTTGGGGAAAGAATCAATCTTTATCCCTTATACGGATCCTGGGGTTCTATTAGCTAAAAGAATCAAGAAAGAAATCGATATATTTCTGGAAAGGCAGGGAGAAAGACCCAGGGTAATCTACCTACAAAATCATGGACTTATTGCCTTAGGATCTTCAGCTATGGAAGTGGAGAATATTACCTTAACTGCCAATAAATCTGCTGAAATTCGTTTTGGTGCACTACTTTTAGGAGGGATAAATACCCTCTCTGAAGAAATAGTTATCCACCTAGCGGAAAGACCAGATGAAAAGTATCGACAAGAATTATTTAAACTGCAAAAATAGTTTTTAAGGGTAAAGGGGCTGTCTTATGAAGAAAAAATTTGTAGCGGTTGATCTGGGGGCAGAAAGTGGAAGAGTAATTGTGGGCGATGTTTCGGAAATGGAAGTAATGCACCGTTTTCTTAATAAGCCAGTAAGGATTAAAGATAGTATCTATTGGGATATCCTTAATATATTTATGGAGATAAAAAGTGGTTTAAAAATTGCTTTTAAAAAATATCCTGGTCAGATAGCGAGTATTGGTATAGATACTTGGGGAGTTGATTATGTTCTTTTAGACGATAATGGAGATCTTCTGGGAAATCCCTATCACTATAGAGATAAAAGAACAGACCATATCATGGAGGAAGTATTTAAAATCATCCCCCCAGAAAAGATTTTTATAGAAACAGGAATCCAATTTATGCAGATAAACACTATCTATCAGCTCTATTCCTTTATTAAAAACAAAGCCAAGATCTATAAAGCAGCTTGCTACTTTTTAACTATTCCTGATCTCTTTAATTACTGGTTGACCGGGATGATAAAAAATGAATATTCTATTGCTACCACTACCCAATTATATAATCCTAAAGAAAAAAAATGGTCGGTTAAATTATTAGAAAAGCTAGGAATCAGAGAGGAAATGTTTGGTGAAATAATTATGCCTGGAACAAAACTGGGAAAGCTCTTACCATATATTGCTCAAGAGATTGGCGCGGGTCCAGAAGTAGAAGTTATTGCCCCTGCTTGCCATGATACTGCTTCCGCAATAGCTGCAGTTCCGGTTATAAACGATATAGACTATGCCTATCTTAGCTCAGGTACCTGGTCATTATTGGGGATAGAATCTCCTCAACCAATTATCAACGAAGGAAGTTTTAAATATAATTTTACCAACGAAGGATCAGCAGATGGTGGTTTCAGGTTTCTTAAGAATATTACTGGTTTCTGGATTATTCAAGAGTGTAAAAAATATTGGGATGAAAAGGATAAAATATATTCGTATGATGAGTTAACTAGATTAGCTTCCCATTATGGGTCAGTTAATTGGAAGCTTAATCTTGATGACTCTCGTTTTCTCAAACCTAATCTTATCGATGACAGTATGCCACATAGGATTAAGGCTTACTGTCAGGAAACCGGACAAAAAATTCCTCAGACGCCAGCGGAGATGGTCAGGGGAATAATTGAAAATATGGCTGACATTTATGCCCAAACTCTAAAGAAAATAGAAGAAGTAAGCGGTCGATCTATCCAGGAGTTATATATTATAGGAGGGGGATGTCAGAATAATTTATTATGTCAACTTACCGCTGATCTGGCCGGGATACCAGTTTATGCTGGACCAGTTGAAGCCACCGCTATTGGAAATCTAATGATTCAATCTTTATCTAAAGGACAAATTAATTCGATTCAGGAAGGTAGAAAAATAATCAGGAAATCTTATAAAATTAAGAGTTTTTACCCGGGGAAAAGATGATAAAGAAAGAACCTAATTAAGTTAGGGGATTATGGGGATTATAAGGTTATAAGGAGGGTTTATAAATGGTTATACCAGTAATTATGCCCAAACAAGGAGAGACAGTGGAGTCCTGTATTATTGTAGAGTGGAAAAAAAAAGAAGGAGATAGGGTAGAAAAAGATGAGATTATTTGTCAAGTAGAAACTAATAAGGCTATTTTTGAAATTATTGCTCCGGAGAAAGGAATCTTACTTAAGATATTATTTAAGGAAGGTGAAGATGTTCCGGTATATACTCCCATTGCCATCATTGGAGAACCAGGAGAAAGCATGGATAATTTAATTCCTGCTTCGCATCTTGATTCTTCTGTGCCTATCTCTCCACGAGCGCGCCACTTAGCGGAGGAAAAAGGGGTGGAAATTTCTAAAATTTTAGGAACTGGTCCCGAGGGAAGGATTATGGCTCAAGATGTATTGAATTTTTTATCCAAACCAGGGGCTATTACCCCGGAAGAAGTTACTCCAGGGTTAGCTAAATCCCCTCTGCCTGTGCAGGTTAGCCTGCAGACAGGCCCAGTGAGCTTTTATCTTGGATCCCAGAAAGAGATTCCAGTGCAAGGGATACGAAAAATTATTGCCGATAAAATGTTTAAATCACTCCAAAATTCAGCTCAACTTACTCTTAATGCTTCTGCTGAAGTCTCTACTTTACTATCCTTGAAAGAAGGCTGGAAAAAAGCTGCCTCAGAATCAGACCTAAGTAGAATATCCATTAATGACCTGGTTAGTTATGCCTTGATTAAGACTTTACCTCAATTTAGGACTCTCAATGCTCATTTTTTAATAGACAAAATTGTGGAATATGATAATATTCATTTGGGAATAGCGGTAGATACTCCCCGAGGATTAATGGTTCCGGTGATACACCAGGCTCAGCTTAAATCTTTAGTCGAAATTTCTAAAGAAACCAGGCGTTTAAAGCAG
>NZ_PFKO01000029.1:0-1818 GCF_002784285.1 Candidatus Infernicultor aquiphilus | reverse complement strand
TAACTATGGATCACCGAGCAGTTGATGGGGCTACCGGTGCAAAATTTCTGAATAGATTGGCATTTATTTTAACTCATTATGATTCACTGCCTATTTAGTTTACAGAAAGGAGAAATTATGACCAAATCATTGTTTATTGACCCTAAAGAAGTGAGAAAAGCGCAATTTCTTAAAATAAAAGACATTCCTCTAAATCAATATAAACCTGCTATAAAAAAGGAATTAGAAAAATTAGGTAAACCAAGACTTATTAATATTTATTATCATATGCTTATCATCCGGGAATTTGAGTCTATGCTTAACTCGATAAAGACGCAAGGTTCTTATCAAGGAATTAAATATAATCACCAAGGCCCTACCCATCTTTCTATTGGGCAAGAAGCAGCGGTAGTTGGTCAATGTGTCCACCTTGCCCCAGAAGATATTATTTTTGGTTCACATCGAAGCCATGGAGAGGTGTTAGCTAAGTGTTTTTCGGCAGTGGATAAGCTCGAAGAAAATAAACTCTATGAAATTATGAAAAACTATATGGAGGGAGATGGTCTCCAAGTAGTAGAAAAAGAACATCAGGGAGATATTAAAGATTTAGCGGAAGATTTTGTGCTTTATGGAGCTTTAGCGGAAATATTTGGTAGGGCTAATGGTTTTAATAGAGGGTTGGGTGGTTCTATGCACCTTTTCTTTTTACCTTTTGGGAGTATGCCTAATAATGCTATTGTAGGTGGATCAGCGGATATTAGTGTAGGTGCCGCACTTTTTAAAAGGATAAATAGGAAGCCAGGAATTGTAATTAATAATATTGGAGATGGAGCTATGGGTTGTGGGCCAGTATGGGAAGCCCTTATGTTAGCTTCTATGGATCAGTATCGGACCCTCTGGGATAAAGAGATTGGTGGTGCTCCTCCAATTTTATTTAACTTTTTTAATAATTTCTATGGTATGGGAGGGCAAACTTTAGGTGAAACAATGGGTTATCAAATTTTAGCCCGAGTCGGAGCGGGGATAAATGCAGAAAATTTACATGCGGAAAGAATCGATGGTTATAATCCTTTAGCAGTAGCTGATGCTATAGAGCGTAAAAAGAAAATACTTTTAGAAGGACAGGGTCCTGTCCTTCTGGACACCATAACCTATCGTATCTCTGGACATTCCCCCTCAGACCATTCTTCTTATAGAACTACTGAAGAAATTAATGCCTGGGAGAAATTAGATGGTATAAAAGAATATGGAGAATATTTAAAAAATAATAAAATTGTCACTCAAAATATTTTAAATAATTTAAAGGAAAAAGTCATCCAAAAGATTACTCATACCGTGAGATTAGCTACTTCTTTAGATATTTCTCCTCGAGTTAACGGTGATTTTATTGATCAGGTAATGTTTTCTAATCAGTACAAAGAAAAGATGGAGGAACGCACGCCGGAAATTTTGATTTCTCCTGATGAAATTCCGCGGGTTAAATCGTTTTCCTATAAATCGCGTTTTGCTTTTGACCAGGATGGTAAATCTTTGCCCAAGACCAAAGTCTTTACCTATCGTGATGCTTTATTTGAAGCGATGCTGTACCGTTTTCTACAAGATCCCACCATGGTAGCCTATGGAGAAGAGAACCGGGATTGGGGAGGGGCTTTTGGAGTTTACCAGGGATTAACTGAGATTTTACCCTACCATCGTTTATTTAACACCCCCATTTCCGAGGGAGCTATTGTAGGTTCAGGAGTAGGATATGCTTTAAGCGGAGGGAGAGCAGTAGTGGAATTAATGTATTGTGATTTCTTGGGCCGGGCAGGAGATGAAATCTTTAACCAAATGGCTAAA
>NZ_PFKO01000196.1:0-1059 GCF_002784285.1 Candidatus Infernicultor aquiphilus | reverse complement strand
AAGCTAACCTTTGATAAATAAAGCTGAATGTCTTATACAAAAGTCAGCGTTTTCCTGCCGTATGGACGGCATTCTAGTAAAAGGCAAGCTCATTGCCATTAAATATAAGTTATAGACAAACGTCTTGTTCTAAGGTATCTTTCTGATACGCCTTTAAAAGGCGGATAGCTATCATTTAATCTTTGCACTGCCTCAAAGGAGATGATTATGATTAAATCGATAATTATCACATTATTACTAGTAACGATTGTGAGCGATTCACAAGCTGGAACAGTATACATGTGTGAAAATCATGACGGCTCAATAATCATTAGTCAATTACCGTGTAGTGCTTCGTCAGTATCAACAAAACAATATACTACTACAGAGAGCAATAAATCGAACAAAAAAATTAACGATGAAGCCGATTTGGCAGCGAGTATTATGGCGTTTGAGTTTTTGAGAAGTATAAGAAAAGAAAGAAACGATACAAGCGTTTTAAATAACTTATTAGATTACCCGGATCCACCCAAGCAAACCGAAAAGAGCCCCCAATTACTTCTTAATCCTTTTACCGTAAATACAATGCCACGTACTGGTGGAGGATATAAAAAGAACCCTCAATTACTTCATAATCCTTTTACCGGAAATACAATGCCACATACTGGTGGAGTATATGAAAAGAACCCTCAATTACTTCTTGATCCTTTTACCGGAAATGCAATGCCACGTACTGGTGCAGGATATACTGATCCGAGAACCGGTACATTTTACCAAGACGCAGGCGGCGGCGTTGTGAATACACGTACTGGTGAATTTATTCCCACCCATTAACGCAAGAGCAAACCGTTAGTGTAGTGCAGACACGTTTTCCACCAGCAGCTTGATATGAAGTCAGGATACAAGTATGCCTTTCGGTCATCGCTCCATCTCCAGCGAACTTCGTTCGCTCACGGGAGAACTTTGACCTTGAAAAGAGGGGGCCTTATAAGTGTTTTAATAATAGGGACAGCGCCCATTTATTTTTCTATCTTTAGATTTCATATTGGAAGAATTTATGCAGAATGTATGTCTCATTAC
>NZ_PFKO01000289.1:0-5511 GCF_002784285.1 Candidatus Infernicultor aquiphilus | reverse complement strand
ATTTACCAATTTACCAATTAATTGGCGAATTGGCCAATCGGTGAATTGGTTAATTTTCTAATATTGTAAAAGGTATCTCCAGGTATCCTTCTATAACCATATCTGTTTCGATTTTGGAAATTAATAAATTTTTTTCTTTTTCTTTCTTTAAATCGTTACTATTATATTTTTCTTCTGAGGGTAATTCATCGGAGTATATAATTATTTCTCCCATAATTTGATTACCTTTTGGCTTATCAGAAATATCTTTAAAGATTTCTTCTATACTTTTATAAGCCTTTTTATTACTATCATTATACAATTGTTCTTCTGGTTGATTATCCAAATCTCCTCCCCTAACTATTAATGTAGCTTCGCCTGAAGATAGATGCGAAGAAAGTTGAATAGTCAACATCTTTTCAATTAATTCTTCCCGAAAAGGTCTGATTTTAATCCTGGCTTTAATTAAATCTCCCGGTTTAAAAGAAGAACCTTCTAATATCACTTCTTCTAACTTACCTATTTTCTTTTTACTATCTATTTTAATATTGATATTTATAGCCGTCAAATCAACTGGTTTTAAATAATTATTCAAAATTATATCGATAATTTCAGGAATCTCAGTAACCACTTTTGTAGCTATATCATCTGAACTGTAAAACATATTTTCCCGGTAAAGTTCTTCCCCCTCTTCTTTTCCCTTTATCTTTATTTCCACTTGAGCAGTACCTGCCCCTATTCTATCAAGGGCATTGTCAACAGCCTGCACAGTTATATTAGAAATTAAAGGTTCTAACAAATCATAATTATTTACCATTTGTATCCCCATTTGGTAAGATAGACCTGAATCAATATTGGTTACCTGTATTTTAAGTGGAATTACTGGGGGATAAGAATTTAGTATCGCTAATATCCCTGCTTCCCTATCTTGAACGACTTTACCTACTAAATTTAAAGGAGAACCCAATTTAAAAGGCATAATTAGGTTAGGTAAACTGTGATAAATATATACTGCAGAAAGAAGGTAGGATACTTCTCCCTTTTTTAAAAAGGGGTGCCCTAAGGCTAAAATCTTATTTCCTTCTCGATAAGTAACTGTTCCGATAGAGATAATATTAACATCTCCTCGGGTTAACTGTATTCCTATAGCCGAACCAGCTTCTATTTCATTGGAAGATCTTTCTCCCACCCCTTGAAGTTCTACCTGATCAGTTTCATTAACCATAACACCTTGAATAGGTATAATATTAAATTTTTTTATAGAATTACTTAATCTCTCCAAGGATCTACCTTTAATACCACTTATAATAACCGGTGAAATTATGGGATAAAAGGTAATTTCGTCTTGTAAAGAATTCTTAATCTGGTATACTGGTGAGGTAACCTGATTATAATTATAGGTTAGGTTAAGCATTCTTAACATTTCTTGAATAGGAGTTATGAGGCAGAGATTATGTTCACTCATTTCCCAAGCGTAAGATATAGCTCCAATCAATCTACCATTTATATAAACTGGACTTCCACTCATCCCTTCTGAGATTCCGCCACTCTCTTCAATCTTATCTCCACTTAAATAGGCCAATATAAAGTTAGTAATTCCGCTTTCTCCTTTAACTATATCAATAATATCTACTTGAAAAGTGTCTATTTTTGTTCCATGAAAAACTGTCTTTCCTATCCCTTTCATATCTGGCTTTATTTCTGAAACAGGCATAAAAATACTTTGACTAGAGGTCATATTTATTCCTATAATAAACATAATTAGTAAGATAAAAACAAATTTGATAAAAAAATTTTTATTTAATTTTAGCTTCATTTTTTACCTTCTTGATCAAAAAATTGTATCTCGTATCTCGTATTTAGTTAGTTGGTTAATTGGTTAGCTGGTTAGCTGGTTAAGGAAATAAAATCAAATTAACTAATTAACCAATAAACCGACTAACCGGTTAACTATATTCATTGATCAATTTATTTATACATACTTATCAATCCACTTTTTAAAACATGGATATTATCTAAAACTTTCCCTGCACCTAAAGCTACACAAGAAATTGGTTTTTCGGCTAAATAAGCAGGAACACCAGTTACTTTACTCAATAACTGATCAAAATTTCTTAATAATCCACCTCCTCCGGTGATAATAATTCCTTTATCAGCGATATCAGAAGCTAATTCAGGAGGAATCTTCTCCATAACTATTTTAACCCCTTCTATTATCGTCTTTAATGAATTAGAAATTGCCTCTAATATTTCATTAGATCCAATGGAAATACTCTTTGGTAAACCAGATACCAAATCTCTTCCTCTTATGTCGGTGAATAATTCTTCTTTTAATTCCATTGCCGTACCAATTTCTATTTTTAAGGTTTCCGCACTTTTTTCACCAATCATTAAACTATATTTTTCTTTAATATATTTTATAATATCTTCATCAAAGTTATTACCAGCTACTCTCAATGATTCACTAACCACAATCCCACCCAAAGATATAACTGCAATATCAGAAGTTCCTCCGCCCACATCAATAATCATATTACCATAAGGTTCACTGATATCCAGACCAGCTCCAATAGCGGCGGCAATTGGTTCTTCAATTAAATAAGCTTTCCTTGCTCCAGCTTGCATAGTTGCTTCTAACACTGCTCTTTTTTCTACTTCAGTCCCTCCTGAAGGTACACAAATTACTACTTCAGGACGGAATATTTTACTATCACCACAAACTTTCCTTATAAAATAACTCAACATTTTTTCGGTTATTTCATAATCAGCAATAACCCCACTCTTCATAGGTTGAATAGCAATTATATTCCCCGGTGTTTTCCCTAACATATTCTTTGCCTCTTCTCCAACAGCTAAGACTTTTCCGCTATCTCTTAAAATTGACACTACTGAAGGTTCTTGAAGAACAATACCCTTCCCTTTCTGATAGATTAAGACGCTTACAGTTCCCAGGTCTATGCCCAGACTTCTGTCCATTCCTAGCATATTTATCTTTCCCCCTTGCCTAAATTTAGCTATTAGGGCGTATTCAATACGCCCCTACTTTTTCCTCTTTTGTTTTCCTCGCGATATACGATATACTATATACGAAATACGATATTTTTTTCTGACTTCTGACTTCTGGCTTCTGACTTCTGAATACTACTAAAAAATAACGACTATATTATTCTTCCACTCGGTGAATATCTGCGCCTAAAGCAGTTAGCTTCTTCTCTAAATTTACGTATCCTCTATCTAAATGATAAATTCTACTTAGTTCAGTAGTTCCATCTGCTACTAAACCAGCTAATATTAATGCCGCTCCACCCCTTAAATCTGAAGCCATTACCGGAGCAGCACTTAATTTTTTTACACCCTTGATAATAGCACTACGCCCTTCCACCTTAATATCTGCTCCCATTCTTATCAAATCTCCAGTGTGAGCAAATCTATTCTCAAATACGGTTTCGGTAATAACGCTTGTTCCCTTTGCCACACAGCTTAAAGCCATAAACTGAGGTTGTATATCAGTAGGAAATCCTGGGTAAGGCAAGGTCTTAATATCCACCGCATTAATACTATTGGGTCCTATCACTTCGATAAAATCCTTCTCTTGTTTAATTTTTACGCCAGCTTCTTCTAATTTTACTATTAGCGGTTTTATTAATAAAGGGTCGATCTTTTCTATTAAAATATCCCCGCTTGTGATAGCTGCTGCTATCATATAGGTACCTGCTTCTATTCGGTCAGGGATTATATTATAATCAACTCCGTTTAATTTTTTTACTCCATTTATTTTAATCAAATCAGTTCCTAAACCTTCTATTTTAGCTCCCATTTTTATTAAAAAATTTCCTAATTCTACTACTTCAGGATCCTTGGCAGCATTCTCAATTTTAGTAACCCCTTCAGCTAAAGAAGCAGCCATCATTATATTTTCGGTCGCTCCCAAACTAGGGAAATCTAAGTATATATCACCCCCCCTTAATTTATTGACCTCTGCTTTAATATAGCCCTTCTCAACTTCAACTTGAGCACCTAAAGTTTCAAAACCCTTGATATGAAAATCAACTGGGCGAGCACCGATAGCACAACCTCCCGGCAAAGATATCTTCGCTTTATTCAAACGAGCCAAGAGTGGTCCCATAACTAAAATAGAAGCTCTCATCTTTTTAACTAACTCATAAGGGGCCTCATAATTATTAAAATAATCAGAATCGATATAAAGCGTATTATCTTCTTTCCATTCCACTTTAATCCCTAATTTTCTTATTACTGCTATCATAGTATCAACATCAGTAAGATGAGGTATATTTCTTAAAATACAAACATCTTTGGTTAATAGGGTAGCAGCCATAATAGATAGAGCAGAATTTTTCGCTCCTGATATTTCTACACTACCTTCTAATCTCTTCCCTCCGGTAATAATAAATTTATCTGAATCCAATTTTTTCCTCCTGTGTTTAGTTAGTTGGTTAGTTGGTTACATAGTTAATTGGTTAAATTTGACTAGATAACGATTTACCGGAACTTAAAAAACTAACTAACCGGGCAACTAGCTAACTAGCTAACTAATAAATATTTTTTTAATATTCTTTTCATAAGGTTTCCTGATAATTCCTTTTTCGGTAATAATAGCACCTATATAACGATGTGGAGTAAGATCAAAAGCTGGATTAAACGCTTTCGTTCCAGTAGGAGCTATCTGCTTTCCTAAAATATGGGTAACTTCATCGGGATCTCGTTCTTCAATGGGAATTTCCTCTCCCGACTTTAAAGAGAGATCAATAGTTGATAGGGGAGCAGCCACATAAAAGGGAATTTTATTTTCTCGAGCTAAAATAGATAAAGAATAAGTTCCAATCTTATTAACTACATCACCATTTCTGGCAATACGATCTGCTCCAACTATTACCAAGTTCACTTTATTTTTTAACATTAAAAATCCAGCCATATTATCAGTAATTAGCGTAAAGGGGATTTTATCTCGCATTAATTCCCAGGCAGTGAGTCTGGCTCCTTGTAATACTGGTCTGGTTTCATCGACATAGACATGTAGCTTTTTTCCCTCTTTTAAGGCAGTTCGAATTACTCCTAAAGCAGTACCATAACCTACAGTAGCTAGAGCTCCAGCATTGCAATGAGTAAGAATACTATCACCATCTTTGATTAGTAAAGATCCACATCTCCCTATTTTCTTATTAATCTCCACGTCTTCCTGAGCAATATTTTTGGCTTCCTGCAAAATTAAATCTTTTAATTCAAATAAATTAACGTCTTTTTTTATATTAATTAAATTCATCACTCTTTCTAAAGCCCAAAATAAATTAATTGCTGTAGGTCGAGTATGGGCAAGGTAGATTTTAGCTTTTCCTATATCCTGAACAAACTCTTGGTAAGTTCTTGCTTTAGAAGAATTAGCCGCCAAAACCATGCCAAAGGCAGCTGCTACTCCAATTGCCGGTGCTCCTCTTATTTTCATCGACTTAATAGCTTCTGCTACTTCTCGATAATTAGAGCAATTAACTATTTCAAATTTTAAAGGAAGTTTTC
>NZ_PFKO01000167.1:1180-5967 GCF_002784285.1 Candidatus Infernicultor aquiphilus | reverse complement strand
ATACAAAGGTATGGTTTTCATCTCTTCACTCTGTACCACCAGCAAGGGCCACAATAAATTATCCCATTGGGATTTAAAAGTAAGAATTGCCAAAGTTGCCATAGCTGGTATACTATTAGGAAGAATGATTGTTCCGAAGATCATCAGCTCACTCGCCCCATCAATTCTAGCTGCATCCAGTATTTCATCAGGAAAGGTGATAAAATGTTGTCTCATTAGAAAAACACCAAAGGCATTTAGTAAAAAGGGAGCTATTAATCCAGCATACGAATCCTGAAGTCCTAATTTAGTGGTCACCAGATAAAGGGGGATCATTATGGCTTCAAAAGGAATCATCATAGTTGCCATAATCATCATAAAGACCAGGTTTCTACCTTGGAAATAATATTTAGCCAGACCAAAACCGGCCAGGGCTGAGAATATTACTGTAGTGGCCGATACCACCGAAGCTACTATGAACGAATTTAGAATATTCCTGATGTATATAAAACTGCCATCATTTCCTCTTATACCTTGCCAGTAGTTCTGCCAGTAAAAACTTTTAGGTATCCATCGGTAGGGCATTTTTAGGATATCGTTCGCCGGCATTAGAGAGGCAGTAAACATAAATATGGTAGGAGCAAGAATAAACAGAGCCGCCAGGATAAGAAAGGCCCAAATAAATAGATCTATTATTAAGGATTGATTAGAAATTCTATTATTTTTTCTGGTCAGGTTATAGTCCATAACTCATCAGAAAAACACCAAAGGCATTTAGTAAAAAGGGAGCTATTAATCCAGCATACGAATCCTGAAGTCCTAATTTAGTGGTCACCAGATAAAGGGGGATCATTATGGCTTCAAAAGGAATCATCATAGTTGCCATAATCATCATAAAGACCAGGTTTCTACCTTGGAAATAATATTTAGCCAGACCAAAACCGGCCAGGGCTGAGAATATTACTGTAGTGGCCGATACCACCGAAGCTACTATGAACGAATTTAGAATATTCCTGATGTATATAAAACTGCCATCATTTCCTCTTATACCTTGCCAGTAGTTCTGCCAGTAAAAACTTTTAGGTATCCATCGGTAGGGCATTTTTAGGATATCGTTCGCCGGCATTAGAGAGGCAGTAAACATAAATATGGTAGGAGCAAGAATAAACAGAGCCGCCAGGATAAGAAAGGCCCAAATAAATAGATCTATTATTAAGGATTGATTAGAAATTCTATTATTTTTTCTGGTCAGGTTATAGTCCATAATAAATTTTCTCCTTAATAACTAATTTCATCAGCCCGGGAAGATTTAAATTGTAGCCAGGTAAGGAACAGCATAATAATAAAGAGAACAATACTCATAGCGCTTGCTCTTCCAATCCGGTGATCTCTTATGGCAGTATTATAAACATTTAAAGTTATTACATTTATGGGAGCTAAGGGGGCTCCCCCTTGAGTAAATAAATACTGGGTACTGAAGGTCTTCAGGCACTGGAGCATAGACATAATTGAAACTAAAATAGTGGTTGGTTTCAAAAGCGGAAGAGTAATATACCAAAAAATTTTCCAATCATTTGCCCCATCTATTTTTGCAGCTTCATAGATACTTTGAGGAATCGAGGCCAATCCTACAATAAAAATTATAGTAAAGTACCCCACATATTTCCAAAAATATACCAGCATAGTAGACATTTGAACCATTACTGAATTAGCCAGCCATTTGTGGTCAATTCCAGGAGTATTCATAATCAAGTTTAGCCACTGATTACCCAACCCCCGGGGATCAAAGATTAATAACCAAATTACTGCCGCCACTACAGATGACAAAACCGCCGGAGAATAATAAGCTATCTGGAAAAACTTTTGAAATCTCTTACGCGACATTATAAAAATAGCAAATATAAGACTAAATATTAATAAGGGTGCAAAAGTTCCCAGCGTAAAAACTAAGGTAGCTCTGATGGAATTCCAAAAATCGGGAGATTTCAGAAGATAACTATAATTATTGAAACCAATAAAATCAGGTGGTTTCAACGATAATAGCTTTTTATTAAATAAGCTGGTATAAAAGGCATTGAAAATCGGATAGAAGCTAAAGAGTAAAAAAAAGATAAGAGTAGGAGTAACAAATATCCATCCCCAACGAGATTTTTTTCGTTCAATGCTATAGCTTGGTGTCCGTCTACTCATCAACTATACTCCTTACTATGATAAAAACAGGGCTAAGCTAATAGCCTAGCCCTGTAGATTAATTAAACTATTATCCTTCTTCGAGCACTTCCTGAACTTTTCTTTTTAATGTTTTCAATGCATCTTCCGGTGAAATTCCAGCCAACATAACAGATTCAACTGCTTCTCTGATGAGTGCCTGAATTTCTGCACTATTTTCACCATAGTATACCACATGAGCTTTAGCCATATCATTGGTAAACACATCAGAATAAGGCATAGACTTATAGGTCTCTGAATTCATAAGTTCAACTGTAGGCTGGACAATATTGACTTTGGTCAGATATTCTTCAGGATGGCTGAGCATATAGGCAACAAATTTCCAGGCCATTTGCTGATTTTCCTTTGGTTTCTGGCCGTTAACCATGTAATAATGTCCATAATAGGCACACGGTACATCTTTTACTGCGTCTTTAAATACCGGGAAGGGGACGACCATCCATTCTCCACTATTATAAAAATCAAGATTATCTGCTCTAATTCTTCCCTCCTGGTAGAGGCCGGTAGTACACATGGCTATATCATTATTATCTTTATTAAAAAGTGTCCTGGCATTGGTGTAAGTTGGTGAACCAAGATTTCTACCGCTAGGTCCCCATTCCTGCATAAACTTTAAAAAATTAAGCCAGGCTTCATCATTAATAATTGCTGTCTTGCCATCATCACTGATTAGTTTACCTCCGAGTTGTTCTACCATAGGGACCATAGCAACCAGATAGTAGGGATATCTGAAGTCAAATCCTCTTCTTTTAAGTATCTCTCCCTCACGTATAGCTATCTTATCTGATACTTCTACCATTTCCTCCCAGGTCTTGGGATAATCTTTCTCAACATCAAGCCCAACGTCCCTGAATACCTTCTTATTAATAAAGATACACCAATTGGTCAGTTCCAAAGGAAGCCCGTAAAGTTTCCCTTTGTAAGTCACTGGGTCTAATACTCCCGGAACATAAGCATCGTAAACTGCTTTCAGACTGGGATAACCGGCAGCTTCAAAATCAACAGCAGCAAGGCGTTCATTTACTATATAAGCATATTCATCCTCAATAGACATATTGAAGATATCCGGACCTTGATTAGCAGCAAAGGCAGTGAGAACCAATTCTTGAATTTTTCCTGAAGCACTGGTAACTCTCTTGATGGTAACTCCTGGATTGGCCTGCTCAAATTCAGCAATATATCTATCTTCAATTTCCGTTCTATTGGGGTCTTCGTGAGTCCAGAAAGTAATTTCCATGTTAGCAGCTGCATTAACTGTTACAGAAAGAAGAAGTACAAAAAGAAAAATAGTGAATAATTTTTTCATAGATACAAACCTCCTTTAAAAATTAATATAATATTATAGAATTAATTAAAGTTAATAGAGTAACTTTCTTCTGGTTAATTAAATTTTTTCTTCACCTCCCTTTATAAGTCTTTTTAGGCTCCCGGCAAAGCTGACTAATTTTCCCATATCTGTTTTTTTGAACTATTGTAGGGGTCGGATTTATCCAACCCGTTTTATTCGGGCTTGATAAATCAAGCCCCTACATTAAATAATGCTTGTGACCCACCCTAGCAAGACCTATAAAGGTCCAGTTTGAAGAATGCATTTCACTTTATCTTGCCTAACCTTTTCATAGTATCCTTCAAAGATTCGTATGCCTTCTTATATTCTATAAAATACTGATCATATATCTTTTTCGCTTTTTGATCAGGATAGATCGTTTTATCAAATCGTACCCAATCTTTTATGCTTTCGTAGGAACCTAAAACACCTGTTCCAACACCAGCTAGTAAGGCATCTCCGTAAGGAGCCTCCACATTTTGTACCAGGGTTTTTATCGGATATCCAGTTACATCCGAAAATATCTTCATCCACAATTGAGATCTCGTTGCCCCTCCTACCATAATACATTCTTCTGCCAACTCTAATCCACTTTCTAATCCTGCTTCTATATTATGGCGCAGAGAATAAGCCACTCCTTCTAAAATTGCTCGGTAAACGTGTTTCCTGGTATGGTATAAGGTCAAACCTATGATGGTTCCTTTGGCATCAGGATCCCATATCGGTGAACGTTCACCCATAAAATACGGTAATAATAAAAGTCCCTCTGCTCCGGGAGAAATTTCTACTGCTTGTTCATCTAAGAGTTTATAAGCAGAGATATTCGATTTTCTCTCGACTTCCTTCTCTTTATCGCCAAATTGATCCCTAAACCATCTAACGATACCACCTGCTGTTGCCGCTCCACCAAAGGTATATATCATCTGGTCGTCGTAAGCCACATAGGGAAAACTTACTAATTTAGGAGATAGATGTTGTCCTTTATGAACGACCCCCCAACATATAGAGGTCCCCACCATAGCCACATGGCTTCTTTCTTCTAAAACACCTGCACTCAAAGAAGCCAGGGGTGCATCTATACCACCAGCTACCACCGGTGTTCCTTCCAACAAACCACATAATTTCGAGACTTCTTTGGTAATTTTACCCACAATGTCGGCAGATTTTACAATTCGCTGGGGTAACATGGACCTAGGGATACCCAGTATCTCGCACATCTCCTCTGACCAAGTTCGTTTCTTTAGATCAAAAA
>NZ_PFKO01000167.1:0-1126 GCF_002784285.1 Candidatus Infernicultor aquiphilus | reverse complement strand
TATAGATAACATAATCTTTGGGGGTTATAAACTGGAATATCTTGTGCCAATTATTTGGCTCATTATTTTTAATCCACATCATCTTGGTAAATCCATAGTAAGAATCCACATAATTACCAGTAATTTCAAATATCTTATCTTTATCAACATTTTCCTTTACCCATTGCACTTCATCTGTCGCCCGCCTATCCATCCATATAAGACAAGGTCTTATAGGATTCATATCTTGATCAACTGGTATACCTGAGCCACCATAAAGTCCACTCAAGGCAATCCCAGCGATATCAGAAGGTTTTACTCTTGATTTTTCTAATGTATCTCTAATGGTATCAAAGGTGGCTTTTACCCATACCTCCGGCCATTGTTCTGCCCAGGAAGGTTTTAGTTTTATTACATCGTACTCAGAAAACGCAGAGGCAATTATCTTACCCTCAGGGTTTACCAGTACCGTCTTGGTACCCTGTGTACCTATATCTGTACCTAAAAGATATTCATTGCGCATAATATTTTATCTCCTTTATTGTCCATATTTTTCAGTATAGTTTTTATGAAGTATATTTACCATAGATTCTGGAATAGATTGAGGTTCTCCCAGAATTTTAGCCATGATTAGAATTTTTGCACTTTCTTCCAAAAATATTGCAGCTTGTAGAGCTTCGTTAACATTTTTCCCTACCGTAAAAGGTCCGTGATTTTTCATGATTATAGCCTTTGAATCGCCAATCTTACTAACAATTTCTTTTCCTATTTCTTCTCCTCCTATTAATACCAGTTCACCTAGAGGAATATTACCACCAAAAAAATCTGCCATGGCGGTAAGGCAAACTGGAATTGGCTCACCTATAGCAGCAAAGGCACTGGCATAAGTAGAGTGAGTATGGATGACTGATCTAACCTCAGGCATATGTCTGTAAATGTAGAGGTGTGTTGCCATATCCACCGATGGTCTTAATTGTCCTTCTACCCTCTTGCTATTTAGATCAACAACTACCAAATTATCAGGTGATAATTCACTATAAGGAACACCACTTGGTTTGATAACCACAAGATTAGTTTTAGGCTCCCGAGCGCTTACGTTCCCAGATGTCCACATGACTAATCTGTTCTCCCAAAGGTTCAGGTGAGC
>NZ_PFKO01000248.1:0-1113 GCF_002784285.1 Candidatus Infernicultor aquiphilus | reverse complement strand
AGGTCCTACAGGGAAAACATCTGCTGATACTATGGGAAAAGCCTTAAGATTACAGAATGTTGCAATAGATATTTCATTGGGTGAAGAACAACTTTTTGAAATTGGATCACATGGATTTTATGGGATTTCAAAGAATACCCCTATACCCGTGACTATAACAACAGGATTTACTGATGCTGATGCCCAATATTTTGCGATGTTATCAAGTCATTCTTCTGATATAACTGGTAATTTGAAAATTGAAGATTTTAATGGGTATAATTCTCTTAAATTATTGATTTACAAAGAAAAGGCTCAGACAAATCTTTTGAAAACGATTGAAATAACTCAAATGGCAGTTACAGGAGATAACTTTAATGTTTCAGTGGGGGGTAATGCTACTCATGAAATTACTTTTACTGCAGATAATATTACAGTAACTGGAAGTAAATATAATGTAACTGGTGGATCATATGGTGGTTGATCAATGGGGGCTTGAGCCCCCTCATATTTTAGAAAGGGATATATGGTAGAAATTGAACCGAAATTAGGAGATCCAATTCCTCAAAATTGGCTTGAAAAAGCGAAAGTAGAATTAAGAGCAAATTATCGATCAATTAAGCTTGATGAATTTCGTGGAGAGAAAGATGTAGAAATTTATGTGTACAGGTCTACTCTAAAAGTTGATACGATAGCTTCATACAAATATTCTGAATGTTATAATAATCTTCTTAAAAAAGGTTTTCCTCTTAAAGAAGAAATGTTAAATACGCTAAAAGAAAGAGGACTTTGGGGAGATAAACAAGAAGAAGAATTTGAGACCATTAAAGAGGATATGCGTCAAGTTGAAATTAAAGTTGCGCTATTAAGAAGTAAGCCGAATTACAACAAAGTTACGTTTAATAATTCTCGTAAAGATTATATGAAGTTAAAAGATAGGCTTTCTGAACTAATTACTAAAAAAACCTCTTATTTAAGCAATACTATTGAAAGCAAAGCTGAGGAGGAACAAATTAAAGTTAAATTATCTCTTTGTGTTAAATATCCCGATGGGAGATTGGTGTGGGATTCATTGGATTCATTAGATAATGAAATAGATAATAATGCGTTGATGAAAATTACCAATGAATTTAT
>NZ_PFKO01000198.1:0-5542 GCF_002784285.1 Candidatus Infernicultor aquiphilus | reverse complement strand
CGGCTATCAGGAATGGAATAGTTATGTTTCCGTCTTCCCTTCGCAGACGACTACTGTTTCTGCTGATTTGATAGTGGAACAGTCTTATGGTACAATCTCCATTTCTTGTAATCAGAGTGGGGCTAAAATATTTTTAGATGGCACCTATAAAAAGACTACCTTTTCAAGTAATCCGGTAGCCTTAGAAAATATAAAAGACGGATATCACGAACTTACCATAATTAAAGACGGTTTTAGAACCTGGGTAGAAGATATTTGGGTATATTTTGGAGAAATATCTTCAGTGGATGTAACCATGACTAAATTATAGAAGTAGCTGGGAATAAATTTTATTAGGAGGAGACAGACCAATATGAACGAGATTGATGTAGCCATTATTGGTGGAGGACCTGGTGGATATGTGGCCGCTATAAAAGCCGCTCATTTAGGGCTAAAGGCAGTCCTGATAGAAAAGGATAAATTAGGAGGAGTCTGTTTAAACAGAGGTTGTATACCTACCAAAGCTTTGGTAGGTACCGCTGAGCTATTAAACCAACTCCAAAGGGCTAAAGAATTTGGAATTCAAGTTAAAGAATATTCTTATGATTTTCCGGCCATTATGAAGACGAAAGAAATGATAGCTAAGAGAATGAGTTCCGGGGTAGGACAGCTGATGAAAGCTAATCAGATTAGGGTAATTCAGGGAGAAGGTAATATATTAGAGCCAGGAGTAGTGGAAGTCATTAATATTGAAGGTAAAAAAGAGCTTATAAAGACTGAGAATATTATTATTGCTACCGGTTCCTCAGTGATGAAGATACCTATTCCAGGTTTAGAAAATGAGGGGGTAATAGATAGTGACGGAGCTTTATCCTTAAGCGAGTTGCCCACCAAGATGATAATTATTGGAGGAGGAGTAATAGGTATAGAATTTGCCGGTATCTTTAAAGCTATGGGAGTGGAAGTTACCGTGGTAGAGATGCTCCCCAGAATCTTACTTCCTATAGATGAGGAGATAGCCAATAGGCTTGCCTTTATTTTAAAAAGACAGGGAATTAAAATTCTAACCAATAGTAAGGTTGAAGGGATAGAAAAGACCAATCAGAATTTTAAGGTCCTAATTTCTAACCCAGAAGGAAAACAAAGACTGGAAACCGAAAAAGTTCTTTTAGCTGCCGGTAGAGTTCCAGATTTTGGGAATATAAATGTTCAAAAATTGGGTATCGAATTGGAGGGAAGAGCTATTAAAGTAGATCAGAAGATGAGGACTAATATCCCTGGCATCTATGCAGTAGGAGATGTAGTAGGCAAGATAATGTTAGCTCATGTTGCTTCCCGAGAAGGGATAGTGGCGGTGGAGAACATCTCTGGGAAAGAAGTGTTAATGGATTATAAAGTGGTGCCTAATTGTGTATTTTCTTTACCTGAAGTAGCCAGTGTAGGATTAACCGAAGAAGAAGCCAGAAAAAAATATGATCAGATTAAAGTTTCCAAATTTCCCTATCTAGCCAATGGAAAGGCTTTAGGAATGGGAGAAACTGAGGGGATGGTAAAGATAATTGCCGATAGCGATACTTCTGAACTTTTAGGTTTACATATTTTGGGGGCCCATGCTAGTGACTTAATTGCCGAAGGAACCTTGGCTCTTTCTATGGAAGCAACTGCTGAAGAGATTGTAAATACTATTCATGCCCATCCCACCCTGGCAGAAACTATCGCTGAAGCAGCTGAGGGAATAATAGGAAAGCCTATTCATCTGACCAGGTAATTGGTCAAAGTTTGCCAAGGGACGGTCCTTTGACAAAGTCTTAAGTTTGTCAAAGGACCGTCCCTTGGCAAAGTATTAAGTGAGATAAAATAATATACCAAAAAAATGAGAAATACTTCCCCCCAGGACAAAAAGATGCCAGATGGGGTGGTGGTAAGGCAATCTTTTCCATAAATAAAAGATTATTCCCAAAAGGTAAAAAGCTCCCCCGATAAACAGACAGAAAATCATTTTTTGAGGCAGTATCAGCAGCATTGGTTTAAAGGCAACAACAATGAGTAATCCCATAACTACATAAGATAAAACCATTACCGGTTTGAGTTTTTCTTTAAAGGCTATAGAGATTATAATCCCAGCTATGGCCATTCCCCAGATAAGCCCAAAAAGAGTCCATCCCCAGGCTCCCCTCATAGAAACAAGAGTTATGGGAGTATAGCTTCCGGCGATAAGAAGATAGATAGCCAGATGATCCAGGATTCTAAAAATATTTTTTACCTTTGGGTTTACAAAACTATGGTAAAGGGTGGAAGATAGATAAAGCAAGATAAGCGTAGCTCCATATATACTGAAACTTACCATGCGCCAGGCATCGCCGCGTTTGCTGGCCAGAACTACCAGAATTACCAGAGCTGCAGTACTTAAAACCACTCCCAGGCCATGAGTAATACTATTGGCAATTTCTTCACCAATAGTTTGAGCTCCAAAGAGATTAGTCTCTTTTTTTAATTTATTTTTTTTATTTTCTATTTTTTTCATCTATTTTTTAATTTCAGGCTATTTTTAAAAAGATAGTTATTTTATTAAAATTATATAGGTTATTTATGGAGAAATCAACCTCCCGATGAATAATGTTTTATTAGTATGGTTTTATTTAAAAAGAAAGAATAGTATAATATGCTAAGTTGATTAAAATATTATTTTAACTCCCGTAGTAGATATAATAATTATACTGAATTTAATTATTTAAAAAAGATATAGATAGAAAGGAAGATTGATTAATGAGGGAAATATTAGAAAAAGCCTTAAGGAAAAAAGGTAAAGTAGATTATCTGGAGATAAGAGCGGAAAAAAGAGAAACTACTACCATTCATTTTCAGGGTAAAAATTTAGAAAAATTAAATTGTGCTCAAGAATGGGGAGGAAATATCAGAGCCCTGGTCAAAGGGGGATGGAGTTTTATTACTTTCAATCAGTTTAATGATTTAGAGGAAAAAGTAGAACAAGCAATAAAGATAGCGAACTTAATTACTAAAGAAGAAAGTAAACTAGCAGCTATTCCTCCCGTAGTAGAAATAGTAAAAAAAGAGTTGGATGAAGATTTCCGTCAGGTAAGTTTAAAAGAAAAAAAAGAAGTAATCGAAAATTATAATCATAGAATTTTAAATTATGATCAAAAAATACAATCATCTAGTGTGGTTTATGCTGATATTTTTTCCACGGTTTATTTTGTTAATTCTGAAGGAAGTTATATAGAACAAGAAAAACCCTTTCTAAGAGTAAGTTTTACCGCTATAGCCCGAGAAGGAGATAATGTCCAGATGGCTAGTGAGACTTTAGGAACTACCAAAGGTTTTCGTATAGTAAGAGATATTTTACCCCGGGCAGAAAAAGCTACTACCCGAGCCCTGGCTCTCCTTAAAGCTCAGCCAGTGGAGGGAGGAGAATATACCGTTATTATAGATCAAACCCTGGGAGGTGTTTTTATCCATGAAGCCTTTGGGCACTTAAGTGAAGCAGATTTTCTTTATGAAGATGATAGGATGAAAAGTTTAATGATTTTAGGGAAAAGAATTGGTTCTCCCCAACTTAATGTAGTGGATGATGGATCTCTTCCGGATTTGATAGGTTCTTCTAAATATGATGATGAAGGGGTTAAAACAAAGAAGAATTATCTGATTAAAGATGGAATTTTAGTGGGGAGACTTCACTCCAGAGAGACGGCAGAAAAGATGGGAGAGGAACCGACCGGAAATGCCCGGGCCCTTGACTATAATTTTAAACCTATGGTCAGAATGACCAATACTTATATTGAGAATGGGGAGGTTCCTTTTAAGGATTTATTGTCTGGAATAAAAAAAGGAATTTATGCCAAAGACTGTTTTGGAGGTAATACTACTTTTGAGATGTTTACTTTTAGCTCCGGAGAAGGGTTTATGATCAGGGATGGAAAAATTGCTGAGCCGGTTAGAGATGTAGTCTTAAGCGGCAATCTTTTTTCTACTCTTCTGAATATCGAAGGGATAGGGGATGACTTAAAAATAATAGAAGCAGCTGGAGGATGTGGTAAAGGTGGTCAGTCTCCCTTGCCGGTATCTTTCGGTAGTCCACACCTTAGGATAAAAAAAATAATCGTAGGAGGTGGACAGTAAATTGAAAAAATTAATGAAAAAAATCAGTAAAAAAGTGGATTCCGCTGAGTTATTTAAAATAAAAAACCAGACTGTTCCGGTAAATTTTGAAGTAAATAGATTAAAAGCGATAGATATTTCTGAGACTGAAGGGCAAGCTTTACGGGTAATAAATAATGGGAAAGTGGGATTTTCTTCTTCCACTGGGGGATATAATTTAGACTTGATGATTGATAAATCAATAGCTACTTCTGAATTTGGTCCCAGAGCTTCTTTTGATTTTCCTAAAGAAGTAAAATTAGAAGAGAAAGAGAAAGTAAATATTTACGATGCTCAAGTGGCAGAAAAAAGTATTGAAGCAATGATTAGTACCGGGGAAGATATTATTAAGGAGATAGGAAAAGTCAATCGAGAGTTAAGGTGTGATGTTAATATTTTAAAGAATTACCTGGAAGTAAAATACCTGAATTCTAAAGGAGGAAGTTATTCTTATCAAAAGACCATAATGGCTTATTCTGCAATGGTGCAAAAAACAGAAGAGGAAGATATGTTGATCTTATATTCCTCTTTAGAATCGGGGAGAGATAATCTTAATTCAGGAAAATTGTGTGCTGAACTGATTGAAAAATTAGAATGGGGAGAAAAAATTGTTTCAGTAGAAAGTGGAAAGATGCCAGTTATATTTACTCCTGAGGCAGCTTTGGTGTTAATCCTTCCTCTAATTATGGGCTTAAATGGAAAGATGGTGCTCAAGAAAGTATCCCCTTTGTCCGATAAAAAAGGAGAAAAAATGTGGAGTGAATTATTTTCCCTGGATAGCGATGGAACTATAGATTTTGCCCTGGGGAGTGCTCCTTTTGATGATGAAGGAGTAAAGATGAAAAGGTTGCCTTTAGTAGAAAAGGGAGCAATTAAAAACTTTTATTATGATTTACAGACTGCGGGGATAGTTGGAGTAGAAAGCACCGGTAATGGATTAAGGGGGTATATACATAGTGGACCTGCCCCGGAAGTAAATAATTTAATTATACCAGAAGGGAAAGTTTCCTTTTTAGAGATGGTAAAAGATATTAAGCAGGGGATAATTGTAGATCAGGTTCTGGGGTTAGGACAGGGGAATATAATTAGCGGAGCTTTTTCCAATAATGTACAATTAGGTTTTAAAATTGAGAATGGTAAAATAGTAGGAAGAGTCAAGGATGTAATGATCGCTGGTAATGCTCTCCAAGAATTAAATAATATAATAGCTTTAGGTAATAAAGCCAAATGGGTTTCAGGAAAACATAAATTTCCCCACATCTACTTAAAATCCCTTTCCGTTTCTACTAAGAATAAATAAGAGATAGAGCAATATTTTTAAAACAGATAAACATCTAAATCGGGAATAGCAATTATGATAATATATCATATATTTTCCCAAAAGAAGAGGAGGCAGAGAATGATAATT
>NZ_PFKO01000326.1:0-1071 GCF_002784285.1 Candidatus Infernicultor aquiphilus | reverse complement strand
GGGGTAGATGATTGATGTAATTTGGCTTTCATACAAGGCGGATATTCCAGCGAGGGGTTATTGGGATCAGGGAATGATTGAGGATATTTTTAATAACAAAATGTGGGATCCGATTAATGGATATCAGTTTAAGCATACAGAGATGGTCAACATTGATTTTAATAATTTTGAAATTGCTAACGAGGGGGCTGTTATTGTATTTCCTGCAAGGTCACAGGTAGAGTTTACAGATAGATTGAATGAGGATTTAAAAAGACTAAAGTGGGTTGTGCTTATTTTAACAGGGGACGAAGAGGCATCATTTCCTATTGAAAAAATAGATCATCCCAATATTAAAATTTGGGTTATGGATCCAAGGCGTAAAAATAAAGATGTTGGAAGATTGCCGAATGGTTACCCGCCACAGGCACATTTAATTAAAGATATGGATGGATCTAAAAGAGACAAAGATTGGTTTTTTGCAGGACAGGTTACTCATAAAAGAAGAGTGCAATGTGCTAAAGAATTGAAGAAATTGGAAGCCGGTGATTTAGTTGAGACAGAAAGTTTTACAGCGGGATTGCCACACGAGGAATATTACGAAAGAATGACAAATGCTAAAATATGCCCTTGTCCATCGGGACCGGAGACACCGGATACGTTCAGGTTATACGAAGCATTAGAGGCAGGATGTATTCCAATAGCTGATGAGCAGACACCGCAGGAGAATTTTAAAAGAGGATATTTTACATTCTTGTTTGAGGAGGAGCCGCCATTTCCGGTAATAAGAAATTATGAAAGTCTTGTTGGATATGTTCAGGAGGCATTAATGGATTGGAAAAATTTATCAAATAAAACGATGGCTTGGTGGATTAAATATAAAAGAAAAATTACATATAAGATGGCGGACGATATTGCAGAAGTATCGGGGATTATTGGCAAAAAAGAAATTAAAGAAGCAGTCACTGTTTTAATACCTACAAATCCTATTCCAAGCCACCCCGATACATTAGTGTTAGATGAGACGATCGAGATGGTAAGGCATCATTTGCCAAACTCCGAAATTATAATAATGTTTGATGGAGTAAGAGA
>NZ_PFKO01000391.1:0-1051 GCF_002784285.1 Candidatus Infernicultor aquiphilus | reverse complement strand
TTTGTGGCAAGATACCTGAGTAGTTACATAATATGTTAATATGTTTTATTAACTTATACTGTCCAAGCTACTGTTTAATAAATACAAATTTGATAAAAAATTAGTGAGAAAATTTTTGATTATACAGTAAAAACTTCTTGACAATTATATTTTATACTGTATATTCTATATAAGTAAGAACGTATAGTAGCTCAAAATAGAATAAGTTGATATACAGTATAATTAGACAATATTTAAGGTGATCTGGTCATGTCTTCTATCAGTAATAGTTTGATGATAAGCAGTAAGGAAATCATCGAAAAAACAGGAATATCCAGGGCAACACTCAACAACTACATTAAACTTGGTATATTACCGAGGCCCCTGGTAAAAAAGCCGGAAGATGCAAGGACACGGGCTAAAAAAATTGGCTACTTTCCAGAAACGGTTATTGAGCGTATTTTGATAGTTAAAAAAATGAAAAAAAATGGGTCTTTCATGGAAGATATTGTGAACAGACTACATGAGACAATAAATTCAACAGAAGAAGGATTATTAAAGTTAACGATTAACAATCTTCACTGTCCAGACCAACGTATTCCCTCCCTTGTTTCATTTTCTGTACTTGTTGCAGATTTACAAGATTCGGTTAGGATTTGCGCCGATTTGCCTCCTGAAGAATATTTTGAATTAATCAATCAGGTCTGGAAATGCATAGAGGGTTCTTTCAAAAAATACTATGGACTGTATGGGAAGCACGCAGGTGATAGTATGGTTTACTATTTCCTTAAAGACAAAGATTCAAATTATCTCATGAACTCCATCTACTGTGCCCTGGAACTGAGAGAAAAAGTGAAAAAATTAGGGATGGAGTGGAAGGCGCGTAAGGGGTGGTTCCATGACCTCTACATGAATATTGGTATCAATGAGGGTCAGGAGTATTTCGGCGCGATCGTTCATTCACCCGGCATCGAATTTACTGCCTTCGGTGACTCCGTCAATTATGCAGGCAGACTGTCCGATTTTGCCCGTTACGGGAGCATCTGGACAACAAAAAACATGATAAGAAAAT
>NZ_PFKO01000283.1:0-5241 GCF_002784285.1 Candidatus Infernicultor aquiphilus | reverse complement strand
AAATACTTTTTAATAAACCTATAATAGTTTCCTTTATGTTAATTATTACCGGAGCTATACTTTGGATTGGTAATAAAAATTATACTGGTGGTAGTAAAAATATTTCCAAAATTACTTATCAAGATGCTATTTTTATAGGATTAGCTCAAGCTGTTGCTATTATCCCAGGAATTTCGAGATCTGGTTTAACTGTTTTTGCTGGATTATATCGTAATTTAGATCGAGAGTTTGCTGCAAAATATTCCTTTATATTATCTATACCCATAATTTTAGGCGCTACAATTTTTAAAGTAAGAGAATTATTATCTTGGAATATAAATTTTTATAATTTAATATTATCTGGATTAGTTGCATCGATATCCAGTTATGGAGCTATGAAAGTATTCATAAGGTTATTAAAAAATCGTAAGCTATACTTTTTTTCATATTATCTTTGGATTTTATCTATTTTCACAATTTGGATAACTTTATCGAAAGGATATTAATAAATTGAAAATGAAAAAGAAAAATACAAAAAATGAGACTATAAGTATATTTATTATTTCATTTTCCTTATTATATATTTTAGCTTTTATCTTTACCGATAAAATGGGAATTATAGGAAGAATAATGGTTCAAACCACAACTCGCAATATTGGTCTTGGTGCTTATATCTTCCCCTTCTTATTATTATTTGGGGGAATGGTAATTCTTTTGGATTTTAAACTACCTAATCCTTATCATAAATTTTTCGGTATTGGTTTTTTATTTATAATATTTCTGGTCTTTATTCATCTTAGGTTATTATCGCTTGATCACTCCTATCTATTAGCCAAAAACGGAGCAGGTGGTGGTTTATTGGGTTATTATTTTGCCAATTCATTATACCTTTACTTTGGAACAAGAGGCGCTTACCTGGTTCTAATATCTCTCAGCTTAATATCTACTTTATTTATAACTGAAGTTTCATATTTTTATATATTTAGTAATTTGATAAAAAGTATAAAAATAATATCCCATAATTTTTATAATCTTCTGAAAAATATTGGAGTAAAAATCTATAAAAGTTCAAAATATAAAGAAGTAACTGATGATCAAGAATATAAAATAAATAAAGTATCTAAAAAAATTTTTAAAGAAAAGAAAAAAGAAAATGAATTAAAATTAAAAGAGGAAATAATTGTTAATAAAGATTACCCGGAATCAAAAATAAGTAAATATCAAATTCCACCTTTATCTTTACTGTCTGATCCGCACTCTGAAGAAAAAATTGATACTAAATTAAATATTGAGAAGAATATAAAAATACTGGAAAGTACTTTTTCTAATTTTGGAATAGATGCAAAAGTCGTTGGTGTTATTCAAGGACCAACAGTTACTCGATACGAAATCCATCCTGCTCCGGGAGTCAAAATATCTAAAATAACTATTTTAAGCAATGATATTGCTTTAGCTTTTGCAGTAGCTTCGGTAAGGATAGAAGCGCCAATTCCTGGCAAAAATGCTGTAGGTATTGAAGTCCCTAATCAGAAAAGAATTAATGTTTATTTAAAAGAAATATTGCAGAGCAATGAATTTAAAAATAGTAAATTTAAATTGCTTATAGGTTTGGGAATAGATATTGGAGGCAAACCAATAATTGCAGATTTAATTGAACTCCCTCATTTATTAATTGCGGGAGCAACGGGTTCAGGAAAAAGTGTATGCATCAATAATATAATATTAAGTATTATCTATAATTTAAGTCCGGAAAAAGTAAAATTCATTATGATCGATCCAAAAAGAGTGGAATTAAATATTTACAATGGCATTCCGCATTTATTAATTCCTATTATTACTGATACAAATCAAGCTATTAAAGTATTAAACTGGGTAATTTCCGAAATGGAAAAAAGATTTAAAATTTTTGCAGAAGTTGGAGTCAGAAATTTAGAAGGTTATAATGAATATGCCAGAAACCTAAAAAATGATATTAATGCTCTACCTTATATTATAATAATAATCGATGAATTAGCTGATTTAATGTTATCTTCTCCAGTAAAAGCAGAAGAAGTATTGTGTAGGTTAGCTCAAATGACTCGAGCAACTGGGATACATTTAATAATAGCTACCCAACGTCCTTCTGTAGATATTATTACTGGTTCAATAAAAATAAATTTTCCTTCCAGAATTGCTTTTGCGGTTTCCACTCAAGTTGATTCAAGAACTATATTAGATGTTAATGGAGCTGAGAAATTATTAGGTAATGGTGATATGTTATTTTCACCAGTTGGTGTTTCCAAACCAATTAGAGCCCAAGGAGCTTTTGTGACCGAAAAAGAAATTAAAAATATAGTATCCTATCTAAAAGAGTATGGTCAATCTCCTGAATATGAACAAGAAGTATTAGAATTTAAAAATAATAAAAATCTATTTATAGCGACAGAAGAAGAGGAAGAAGAGGAAGAAGATGAATTGTTCAATGAAGCTATATCGATTATTAATAATAATAAACAAGCTTCAATATCTATTTTACAAAGAAAATTACGAATTGGTTATACCCGAGCAGCTCGATTAATAGATTTAATGGAGGAAAGAGGAATTGTTGGACCTTACGATGGTCGAAATCCACGAAAAATATTACTATCTGAAGATGAATATCTTAATAATTTTGAGAAACAATAAATATTTTTATTTATAAGCAGGAAAAGAATAATCTAGTGTCGTATTAATTATATTAAGAAGATACAAACAACTAACTATTTTAAACAATTAAAGAGAAAATACATTTCTAAGGAGGTGATAAATGGACTATTTTTTTGACCGCATAAACCCTATTAAATAGAAATATTTAACAGGGTAAAGGTAAAATTGGGATTTTAAGTATTTTCAAAAATGAAAGGAGATTTCAGAAATGAAAAAAAATTTATCAGTAGTAGTCATATTAGTAATAATATTAGGTTTATGTCTTTCATCAACACTTTTTGCTGCAGAACCACTTAAGGTTGGCTTGGTGTTTGATATTGGTGGAAAAGGGGATAAATCATTTAATGATTCAGCATCCCGCGGTTTATCATGGGCAGCAGCTGATTTTGGAATTAAACGTATCGAATTAGAGCCAGGAGTAGATGCGGATAGAGAAGTAAATCTTAGAAACTTAGCCATGATGGGTTATGATTTAATAATAGGTGTAGGATTTTTATTTACCGATGCTATTTCTACAGTAGCTAATGAATTTCCTAATACAAAATTTGCTATCGTTGATGGATTTATCCCAGATAAACCTAATGTTTCTTCATTAAATTTTCGTGAGCAGGATGGTTCTTTTTTAGTAGGTATGATTGCTGGTTTAAAAGCTAAAGAAGATGGTAAAGACACGGTTGGGTTTGTTGGTGGAATGGATATAGCGCTTATTAATAGATTTGAAGCTGGTTATATTGCTGGTGTCCATTATGTCTATCCAGAATGTAAAATACTTTCCGCTTATGCCGGTGATACCCCACAAGCCTTTGCTGATCCAGTAAAAGGAAAAGAATTAGCTTTGTCACAATATGATAATGGCGCATGGGTTGTCTATCATGCTTCAGGTCTAACTGGAGCTGGTGTATTTGAAGCAGCCAAAGAGAGAAAAAGATATGTAATTGGAGTCGACTCTAATCAGAATTATATGGGCTATATCGAGGAAACAAAAGAAAGTTTTGGCTTAACCAGTATGCTTAAACAAGTAGATGTTTCTGTATATTTAGCTATCAAATCAGTAGTTGAGGGAACATTTAAAGGAGGGGTGGAGGTATTTGGCTTAGATAGAAGTGTTAAAATAGGAGATAATGTATACTATGGTGTTTACTATGCCCTGGACAAATACAATGAAAATCTTATAACTTCCGAAGTGAAAGCTAAAGTGGAAGAAGCAAAAGATAAGATCATAAGCGGTGAAATTGTTGTTCCCACCGAAGTAAGCAAATAATATATTCTAATATATATTTGGAGGCATTCATTATTAAGTGGATGCCTCTAAATATATAAAAATTTAGAGGTATATCGCTCAAGGAGGATTTATTAATTGCCTGAGATTACCCTAGAAATGAAAGATATAACCAAGAGATTTCCTCTGGTAGTTGCTAATGATAAAGTTAATTTTGCTGTATACCAAGGAGAAATACATGCTTTAGTAGGTGAAAATGGTGCTGGAAAAACAACTTTAATGAGTATTTTATATGGATTGTACCAAGCTGATTCTGGACAAATATTTATAAAGGGGAAAAAAGTTAATATAGCCAATCCAAAAGTTGCCATCAATTTAAAGATTGGTATGGTTCATCAGCATTTTATGTTAGTACCACCTTTGAGTGTTACAGAAAACATTATTTTAGGTATGGAACCTATAAAAAATAATATTTTTATAGATCTAGAAAGAGCAACTAATAAAGTCAAAGAAATATCTGAAAGTATAGGTTTTAAAATTGACCCCCATGCAAAAATCGAAAATATTTCTGTAGGTATTCAACAAAGAGTAGAGATAATTAAAATCCTTTATCGAGGAGCAGAAATTTTAATTATGGATGAACCTACAGCAGTGTTAACCCCACAAGAGGTTGAAGAACTATTTGAAATATTGAGATCTTTAATTAAGCAAGGAAAAACAATTATCTTTATCACTCATAAATTAAATGAAGTCAAAGCTGTTTCTGATCGTATTACAGTAATGAGACGTGGTAAAGTAGTAGGAGTTAAAAATACTAAAGATACGAACCAAGAGGAAATAGCCAGTATGATGGTTGGTCGGAAGGTTTTATTGGAAGTTGATAAGAAAGAACATAATTTTGGAAAAACAGTATTAAAAGTTGATAAATTAAATGCTTTAAATAATAAAAAATTACCTGCTTTAAAGGAAATTTCTTTTGAAGTTAGAGAAGGGGAAATTTTAGGATTTGCCGGAGTAGAAGGGAATGGACAGACTGAATTAGTGGAAGTTATTAGCGGACTTCGCCTTGCTGCTGGAGGGAAAATTAAACTTTATGATAAAGATATTACTAATTATTCTCCTCGGGATATTAGGGAACAAAAAATTGCCCACATTCCAGAAGATAGAAGACAGCGCGGATTTATTTCCAATTATTCCGTGGCAGAAAATTTAATTTTAGGAAGTAATTACCGTCCACCTTTTAATAAAGGTCTAACCTTAAATTTTTCTGCCATCAATAATCATGCAGCTAAGTTAATCAAAGATTTTGATATAAGACCTTCTGATAGAAATAATTTATTAAAATCTCTTTCTGGAGG
>NZ_PFKO01000287.1:5408-5677 GCF_002784285.1 Candidatus Infernicultor aquiphilus | reverse complement strand
CTGCCCAAATTAAGGCGAGCCTTTGAAACTACCTCCATCAGTAGCAACATTGGCAGCTTCCCTACGGCTCCACTGGAAGAAATTGCGCTCGAAGCACGTGACAGCTGGTCTTGCGATCAGTCCACAACGATGGAAGATAACATGTCGTGCGCTACTGGTCTTTCCTACAACATGTCCAAAATTGACGATGAGACTATTCAAGAGGCTTGCGATACGGTCTCGTCGCCTACTTCCGAAACTGATTCGTTCTTTGGGACTGCCTTTCGTGA
>NZ_PFKO01000287.1:0-5187 GCF_002784285.1 Candidatus Infernicultor aquiphilus | reverse complement strand
TAGTTATAGTGGCTAATTCTGAACCAAAACCAATAAATGCCCCAGCTAATATTCCTAAAAGAAGCATACGAGATATTGATAAATTAGCCTTAGCCTTGCCTATTGCAATCATTGCATTGGCTATTCCACCAGGTGAAAGAAACCCTGGCAAAATGTATCTGATGTGTTGAGTTGTTTCTTTTTTTGAATCCATTTTTTTCTCCTTTTAATTAGTTTTAATTTTTTTATATTTTTTTAATTTTAATAGCACATACTTTATATTCTGGAATCTTAGAAACTGGATCCAGGGCAGCATTAGTAAGTAAATTAGCAGCAGCTTCATGAAAATGAAAGCTCATAAAAACAACTCCCTTTCCTGATTTTTCAGTAACCTTTGCTTTAGCTTTAATCTTTCCCCGGCGAGAGGTTACTTCTACAAATTCTCCATCTTTAACCTTTAGTTCTTCTGCATCCTGGGGATTAATTTCTACTAATGCCTCAGGATAAATTTCATCTAATCCTTTAGACCTTCGAGTTATAGTACCGGTATGGAAGTGATATAATACCCTTCCGGTAGTTAAGAGTAAGGGATACTCTTCGTCGGGCAGTTCAGCTGCTTCTTTAAATTCTACAGCAGAGAATTTCCCCTTACCTCTACTAAATTTATCTTTATGCAGGTATTTGGTTCCCGAATGATTAGCATCAAGACAAGGCCATTGTAATCCCTCTTTATCCAATCGGTTATAATGCATTCCTCCATAAATGGGAGTAAGCTGGGCAATCTCTTCCATTATTTCTCCCGGATTATTATAGTTCATATTATAACCCATCTTTTGAGCTAATTCGCAGATAATCTGCCACTCTGGTTTAGATTCACCTACCGGTTCAACAGCTTTTCTAATCCTTTGCACCCTTCTTTCAGTATTAGTTAAAGTACCATCTTTTTCAGCAATAGTAACTCCTGGTAAAACTACATCTGCCAATTCAGCAGTTTCGGTCACAAAAATATCAGAAACTACTAAAAACTCCGTTCTCTTTAGTGCTTCTCGAGCATGATTTAAATCAGGGTCAGACATAGCAGGATTTTCTGCCATAACGAATATGCCTTTAATTTTTCCCTCGTAGGCAGCATTTAATATCTCTACTACAGTTAATCCAACTTTATCGGATAGTTCTACTCCCCAGGTTTTGGAAAATTTTTCTCTAATTTGAGGGTCAATAACTTTTTGGTAACCAGAATAAACCTCCGGCAATGCTCCCATATCACAAGCTCCTTGTACATTACTCTGCCCACGTAGAGGGTTAACCCCGGCACTTTCTTTGCCTACATTCCCGGTAAGCATAGAAAGGTTAGCGGTAGACAAAACATTATCGGTTCCGGTAGTATGCTGGGTAATCCCCATTGAATAAATAAGAGAGACGGTGGGGGCAGTAGCATAAATCCGGGCCGCTTTTCGGATATCTTCTACTGGTATGCCAGTAATCTTTTCTACGACTTCTGGAGTATATTTAATCACAGCCTTTTTTAATTCTTCATAACCTTCTGTCCTTTGAGCAATAAATTCCTTATCTTCTAAACCCTCAGTAATAATCACATTCATTAATCCATTAAATAAAGCTACATCAGTTCCTGGTCTTTGTCTGAGCCATAAAGTAGCATATTTAACCAGTTCAATCTCTCGGGGATCAGCCACAATTAACTTTGCTCCATTTTTGGTAACTGCTTTTTTAATCTCCAGAGCAATTATAGGATGATTCTCGGTAGTATTAGAACCGGTAAGATAAATAACTGAAGCATGGGCAATCTCTTCGATGGAATTAGTCATTGCTCCACTACCGAAGGCTTGAGCTAAACCAGCCACAGTCGCCGAATGACACAAACGAGCACAATGGTCAACATTATTAGTTCCTAAAACTGCACGTCCAAATTTCATTAAAAGATAATTCTCTTCATTGGTACATTTTGCTGAAGATAATACGGCTAAACTATCACTGCCACTTTCTTTTTTAATTTGGGTAAACTTACTGCTAATTAATTGGTAAGCTTCCTCCCAGCTGGCTTTCTCAAATTTACCTTTTTTCTTAATCAAGGGAGTAGTTAAACGGTCATCTCGATGAATATAATCATAACCGAAACGTCCTTTAACACATAGATTAATTCCATTGACTACACTCTCCGGATTAGAAGTAACTTTTATTACTTTTCCCTCTTTTACATTAAAGTCGAAATTACAACCACATCCACAGTAATTACAGGTAGTCTTTACTTTAGTAAATTCCCAGGCCCTTCCTTTTCCTTGAGCAGCTTTATCAATCAAAGCACCTACGGGACAAACAGCCACACACTGCCCACAAGAGACACAATTTGAATATTTTATTTTAGCCTTAAAACCAGGGGTCATTTTTGTTTCAAAACCCAAACTATTTCCTAATCCCGCTATAATCTCTGTTTTAGAGCCTCTATAACCAAAACCGATAGCATGTGATTGTTGAATTTCATTACATATTTCTACACATCTACCACATAAAATACATTTATTCAAATCCCTTACTATAAAGGGATTGGTTTCGTCTAAAGGTATCTCCTTATCATTTCGTCCAAATCTTGATTCTTTAATGCCTAAATCATAAGCAAGATTCTGTAAATCACAATCACCATTTTTTTCACAAGTCATACAATCTAAGGGATGATTAGAAATTAATAATTCTACAACAATTTTGCGTGCTTTTATAACCCTTTCGCTATTAGTATAAATTACCATTCCTTCTCTTATGTAAGTCATACAAGATGCTGATAAAGTGGGTGCACCTTCAACCTCAACCACACAAACTCGGCAAGAACCTGGAGAAAACCCTAATTCAGGCATAGTGCATAAAGTAGGTATTTTAATCCCTGCTTGTTTAGTAACTTCCAGTATGGTTATTCCTTCTTTAGCTATTATTTTTTGACCATTTATGGTCAAATTTACTTCTGTCATTATAGCCTTCCTTCCCTTCTCTCTCCTAATTTAAATAATTTAAAATTCTTATAAAACATAATTATTTCTTTTATATAATAAATATTATTATCACTCTCTACATACATTCAAGGGACAACCCTTCTTTTGAATGTGCTCCCGATATTCTTCAGGGAAAAGTTGCAAAGTATTTAATAAAGAATTTGGAGCAGTCTGTCCTAATCCACAAAAAGAGGCATCTTTCATAATTTCTCCTAATAATTTCAGGGTCTCTAAATCATTGTTTTCACCTTTTCCCAGAGCTATCTTAGTTAAAATTTGATATATTATTGCTGTACCTTCTCTGCAAGGGGTGCATTTTCCACAAGATTCATGTTGGAAAAAGCGGGCTATATTTCTTACTATATCTACCACACACCTATCTTCACATAAGACTAATACCACACCCGAACCCAGAGTTAAGCCAGCTTGAGATAAAACCTTATAATCTAAAGATATATCTATCATATCCGGTGATAAGTAACTTCCTGAAGGACCTCCTAATTGAACCATCTTTAATTTCTTTCCTTCTTTTATACCGCCACCAATATCATAAAGAATATCTTTTAAATTCGTACCCAAGGGCACTTCCACTGCTCCCTGATTTTTTATATCTCCTAAAAGGGTGAGCACTTTAGTCCCGGTACTTTCAGCTAGTCCAATTTTATTATACCAATCTGCTCCCTTTAAAATAATGGAAGGAATATTAGCTAAAGTTTCTACATTGTTTATTACTGTTGGTTTATTCCAAAGCCCTGAGGTAGGAGGATAAGGAGGCTTTAATCTTGGTTCTCCTCTTTTACCTTCAATAGATTCCATTAGAGCAGTTTCATCGCCACAAATATATGCTCCTGCCCCTTCTCTAATTACTAGATTAAAAGAAAATTTAGTCCCCAAGATATTTTTCCCTAAATAATTTTGTTCTTTTGCCATCTCGATAGCTTGTTTTATTCTCTTTATAGAAAGGTTATATTCTCCTCGAATATAAATATAACCATATTCTGCACCAACAGCATACCCCGCAATAACCATTGCTTCAACAATTTTATGAGGATCATTTTCTAAAATTAAACGGTCTTTAAAAGTTCCTGGCTCTCCTTCATCTGCATTACAAACAATATATTTAGGTTTATCTGCTGCTCTAAAAGTAAATTCCCATTTTAAACCTGTGGGAAAGGCTGCTCCTCCTCGACCTACTAACTTTGAATCCTTTACTTCTTTAATTACCTCTTGAGGAGTCATCTTAATAATTGCCTTTGATAAAGCAGCATATCCGTTTCTCATTTTATACTCTTCAATTGATTCTGGATTAATAATTCCACAATTTTGTAAAACTATCCTCCCTTCTTTATTGCTTAAAATATTTGCTCTTAAACTAACAAATTTTTCTTTTTCTATTTTTCCTCTTTTACGCCTCTCAATTATTTGGTCCAATTTCTGAATATTCAAATCACCATATACTCTATCATTTACCATTATTGCTGGAGCAACTGCACAAATACCTAAACAACTAGTTGATTCTAAAGTAAAAAGTCCATCTGCACTAGTTTCTCCTTCTTGAATTTTGAGTTTATCCTTAAGATACTTTAATAAATTCTCACTTCCAGCCATATAACAAGGAGTACTGGAACAAATTCTTAACACATATTTTCCTTTGGGCTTTGGACTTAACAAGGTATAAAAAGTGACTGCTCCATACACTTTACTTAAAGGAAGATTCAACTTTTGAGCTACTTCTTCCAATTGGGTAGGAGTAATATAATTTTGTTTTTTATGAATTTCTCGAAGTATTTGTATAAGATTTTCTGATTTATTCTCATAACAGTTAGTTACTTCGCTTATCATAAGATCTTCCATCTTTTATCATCCCTTTCTAATTTCTAATTTTTAATATTTTTGGAAACTTTACTTAATAGTTATTTTTGATCTAAACTCATATTTCTTTCTTAAAAAATACTTATTCAACAATTCTTATATTAATTAAAACATTTACAAATAATTTTGTGAAAAAAATCACAAATTTAAAATAGAAATAATTTTATTATGAAGATAAGTAATAGGTCAACCCTTCAAATTCAATAGATAAATCAACATCATGTAACTTAATTTCTAGTAGTAATATTATGTAGGTAGGGGCAAAAATTAAGATGGCTTTAACTCCATCTTTAACCATCTTATCTGCCACCTCTTAAGCTGAAGTAGCTGAAACAGT
>NZ_PFKO01000113.1:0-1107 GCF_002784285.1 Candidatus Infernicultor aquiphilus | reverse complement strand
GATAAAGTGAAATTTCCTCTTAAATTAAGGAATAGACGGATAGGAGATAGATTTTATCCCTTAAAGATGATAGGAGAAAAGAAGGTAAAAGAGTATTTTATCGATAATAAGATTCCTAAAAGCCATCGAGATTTAATCCCTATCTTAGTAGATAGTGAAAATAAGATAATATGGATTGTGGGAATGAGAATGGATAATCGGGTAAAAATTACCTCGACTAGTAAAAAATTACTCTATATAAAGATGAATATAAAGACAAAGAGCATATTAGCTTCACTTCTGTATGATATTTAAAATATTAGTTTATAAATAAATAATTAATAAAAATACTAAGAAGTATTAGATTAGAAGACTGATAATAAAACCTGAATTTTCGATTTATTTAATTTTATTAAAGGTTATTTTACTAAAATAATTTTAAAATTAAAAGTAGAAAAATATTTTTTACCGGTTTTTATATAAAAATATTTAAGGGAGAAGAAGGGAAAATGCTAAATAATATAGAAATTGATGAAATTTTGATTACAGAAAAACAAATTAAAGAAAAAATTGCAGAGTTAGGTAAAAAAATAACTCAAGACTATCAAGGCAAAAACTTGGTTTTTGTAGGTGTATTAAGGGGAGCTGTAATATTTATGGCCGATTTAGCTCGAGCAGTTTCAATTCCCATGATATTTGATTTTATAGCGATTTCCAGTTATGGTGCAGCTACAGAATCTTCAGGAGTAGTGAGAATATTAAAAGATTTAGATGAGACTATTGAAGGCAAAGATGTTTTAATAATTGAAGATATAATTGATACTGGATTAACTCTCGATTATTTAGTTCGAATATTAAAATCACGTAAACCTACTAGTTTGAAAGTATGTGCGTTTTTAAATAAAAATAGCAGAAGGAAAGCCAAGGTCAAAGTTGACTATTTGGGATTTGATATCCCTAATAAATTTGTAGTAGGTTATGGTTTGGATTATGCCGGAAAATTTAGAAATATTCCGTATGTTTTTACTCTTAATCCCGAAATATACCAGGGTGAGTTAAAATAAGCAGTTAGCCAGTTACCTAGTTTACCAGTTATTATAGTCGATAGTGAATAGTATCAGAGCGTAA
>NZ_PFKO01000313.1:0-1129 GCF_002784285.1 Candidatus Infernicultor aquiphilus | reverse complement strand
AGTCTATAAACGGCAAGATACCGCAAGGTATTATACATTGGCAGTCGGACTATCCCGTAGTATCTGTGAAGTCCCGTAATGGGGATGGAGAGAAGGGGATAGCAGTAATACAATGGGGGGTGAGGGACACATCTGCCAGACTCAGAACTGGACAACAGATGAGAACAAAACTTGCCTCCCTAACCTTACGAGCCAGAGAAAATCCGAAAGATAGATTTATATCACTGATGCATTTACTCACCGAGGATTTTCTAAAGGGTTGTTTCTGGGAGCTGAAAAGGGATAAGGTTGCTGGGATAGATGGGGTAAGTGTTAAGGAATATGAAGCCAGATTAAAAGAAAACCTTAGGGATTTAGTGGGAAGGCTAAAAGCAAAGAAGTATAAGCCACAACCAGTCAGGAGAGTGTATATACCAAAGAGTAATGGTGGCAAAAGGGGACTGGGAGTTCCCACGGTAGAAGATAAGATAGTGCAGATGGGAATAAAGAAGATCCTTGAGGCCATCTTTGAGGTTGACTTCCTCGAGGTATCATTTGGGTTTCGTCCTAACCGAAGTTGTCACCAGGCGCTGGATGTGTTGGATAAGACCATTATGACTAAGCCAGTCAATTATGTAGTGGATATGGATATCGAAAAGTTCTTTGATACCATAGATCACAAGTGGTTGATGAAGTGTCTCAAGCAGAGGATTAAAGACACCAGTTTATTAAGGTTGATTGTTCGCTTCTTAAAAGCAGGGATAATGGAAGAAGGTAAATTTTACCAGACAGACAAGGGCACTCCTCAAGGTGGGGTATTAAGTCCCTTACTGGCTAATATCTATCTTCACTATATCTTAGACCTGTGGTTTGAGAAGAAAGTTAAGAAAGAGCTGAGAGGATTTGCTCAACTTGTTCGCTATGCTGATGATTTTATGGTTTTATTCCAGAATGGAACAGAGGCAAAAGTATTTGGGGATGAGTTAAGGCAAAGGCTGGATAAATTTGGGTTAAAAATTGCCGAAAACAAATCAAGGATAATGGAGTTTGGTCGGTTGGTCTGGCAGAAGGCACAGAAAGAAGGCCAGAGAATGGCTACCTTTGACTTTCTGGGATTTACGCATTATGGTGATAAAACCAGAAAAGGCAA
>NZ_PFKO01000099.1:0-5705 GCF_002784285.1 Candidatus Infernicultor aquiphilus | reverse complement strand
CCTTTAATTCCTTCTCACCTCAATATTTATTACACCCTTGAATATCTGGTCTATCTGGTCTTTAATATTTCTTTATAATAAATCATCTTTCTTATTTTTAAGGTAAGGTATAGGAATTTTAATAATTCCTATACCTTACCTTAAAAATAAACACAGTAACAATTACTACTGTGTTTCTGGAATAATTTATTTAATATTCAATTTTTTCTCTTCTTAATGTTTTTAGTTCCATCAATATTAGTCAGCACTGTCAATTTCCTGTTCTTTTCTGTATGATTTTGATTAAAAAAATTATAACATGATACAATTTTGTTGTCAAAAAATACTAAACCTAACTATCTTTAACCATTTCCTATATGCTAATATAGTTCTTATTTTTCAATATACCTAATAAAAACTATTTAGTCAAGACCTAAGTTACTTACAAAGTTTCTCTTCCATCGCCTTACTTAATTTAGCAAATTCCTTTATCGATAAGGTTTCTCCTCGACGATTTTTATCAATACCTATCTCGTTTAATATACTTTCTATTGCAGGTTTAGCGATCTCTCTCTGAAAATAGTTGGATAGAGAGTTAATCAATCTTTTTCTCCTTTGTTGAAAAGAAGCTCTGATAATATTTAAAAATAGCTTTTTATTGCCTACTTGTACTGGTAGTTTTTCATAAATATCCAATCTAATTATCATTGAATTTACTTTAGGTTGGGGATAAAATACTGTAGAGGAGACAGTATGTACTTTTTGAGGTTGTGAATAATATTGAGCAATCAGGGATATTATACCATAATTTTTATCCCCTGCTTTGGCCATCAGCCTTTCCCCTACTTCTTTCTGCACCAAAAAGACAGCAAATTTTAAATATTTATTAAGTTCAAGAATCTGTCTTATTAAGGGAAGAGAGATATAATAAGGAAGATTGCCCACTATTTTTTCAATTTTTATCCCCTTTTTTCTATTCTTCTCAAAAAAATTAATCAGATTAACATCCATAATATCTTCGAATATTATTTCTATATTATTATAAGGAGAGAGACTTTCTTTTAAAAGGGGATCTAACTTCTTGTCTTTTTCGATGGATATAACTTGTCTGACTAAAGGGGATAAAGCAGAAGTTAGAGTACCCATCCCGGTACCAATTTCTAAAATACAATCTTCTTTATTCAATTTTAGAGAATTAATGATTATTTGTAAGATGTTTTGATCTATTAAAAAATTCTGCCCCAATCTTTTTTTACATTTAAAATTATATTTGGTAAGAAGTCTTATAACTTCTTGGAAAGAAGTCAATTTGGGGTTATTCATTAGATTATTTGCCTTTTAAGAAATGGAGCCGGCGATCTGAGTTGAACAGACAACCTACGGATTACGATTCCGTTGCTCTTCCGATTGAGCTACGCCGGCATCATATCCATTTAAAAAAAATGGTAGGCGGAACAGGACTTGAACCTGTGACCCCCTACATGTGAAGCAGGTGCTCTGCCAACTGAGCTATCCGCCCATTCTTTTATCTTGTAATGAATTAATTGGTGCCCCCAAGGGGATTTGAACCCCTGTCGCCGCCGTGAAAGGGCGGTGTCCTATCCCCTGGACGATGGGGGCATTTTCGATGGGCCGTGCGGGTTTCGAACCCACGACCCCCTGATTAAGAGTCAGATGCTCTACCAACTGAGCTAACGGCCCCAACAAATAATAACTATAGTTTAAAATTTTTTTGCTTCTAAATGTTACTATATTTTTCGTTAGCTGTCAATTAGTAAATAAACAATGAAATCTTTATTCTGGGCTAATTCGGGATAAATTTTCAAATTTCGCATATTCTTTTATAAAAGTTAATTCTACTTTACCGGTGGGGCCATTCCTTTGTTTGCTAATGATTATTTCAGCAATGCCTTTCTTTTCTGTCTTTGGTCTATAATATTCTTCTCGGTAAATAAAAATAACTAAATCAGCATCTTGTTCAATTGCCCCGCTTTCTCTTAAATCAGAAAGACGGGGTCTTCTTTCAATCCTCTGTTCCACTGCTCTAGATAATTGGGAAACTGCTACTACTGGAACATTTAATTCTCTCGCTAAGCTTTTAAGGGAACGAGAAATTTCTGAAATCTCCTGCTGTCTATTCTCTATTCTGCCAGCAGTTTGCATTAGCTGTAAATAATCTACTATTACTAAGCCGAGATTACATTGGGCTTTTAATCTTCTAGCCTTGGCTCTAATTTCCAAACAAGAAATACCTGCTGTATCATCAATAAAGATAGAGGAGGAGGATAATCGACCTGCAGCCATAGATAAGGGAGCCCAATCTGCTTCTACTAATCGTCCTTTTCTTAAATTATGAGAATCAAGACGAGCTTCTGAACATAACATCCGTTGTACTAATTGAGACTTAGACATTTCTAAGCTAAAAATTGCTACCGGGATATTTTTATAAATACTAACATATTGAGCAATATTCATACAAAATGCGGTCTTACCCATACCAGGTCTTCCGGCAACGACAATTAACTCAGAAGGTTGGAAACCAGTAGTAATGTCATCAAGCTCCTCATATCCACTAGGAACCCCGGTAATAAATTCTTCCCTATGATAAAGGTCTTCGATTTTTTCATAACTATCCTGAATTATCTCTTTTATGGGAACAAAAGACTGCCTTATATTTCTGTCTGAAATTTCGAATACTAAATGTTCTGCTTTATCCAGTAAAATTTTGGCATCTTCTTTTTCTTCATAAGCCATAGAAATAATTTTAGTAGTATTGTTAATTAAGTGTCGTAAAATAGATTTTTCTTCAATAATCTTACTATAGTATTCAATGTTCGCTGCAGTAGGAACACTATTAATCAAATTAGTGAGATAAGTAACTCCACCTATTTTTTCTAATAAGTTTTTCCTGTTTAATTCTTCAGTTAAAGTAACTAAATCAACACCTCGACTCTTTTCAAATAGATCAAGAATACACTGGAAAATAATCTGGTGAGATTTTTGATAAAAATCTTCTGGTTTTAATATATCAATACTATGTAAAATTGCTTCTTCCTGGAGCAACATTGAACCTAAGGCAGCCTGTTCTGCACTAATATTTTGAGGAGGATTTCTACCTAATTCCATTTTTTAACTCCATGTTAAATAGTCATTAGTGAATAGTGAATAGTCGTAGGGACAGACCTTGTGTCTGCCCGTAGGACTAATTACGCATTACGGGCAGACACAAGGTCTGCCCCTACGTATTATACATTATTATTTTTTTGATATACGATATACAATATACTAATTTATTCTTTTTTGGTATCCTCTATTTGCTGTTCCTGCTCAGATGGGGAATCAGAAATTAAATTAACTTTAATCTGAGAAACTACATCTTTATATAGGTTAATTGAAATATTATGAATGCCTAACTTTTTCAAGGACTCTTTTAAATCAATCTTTTTCTTGTCTAATTCAATCTTATATTTATTTAATATGATCTCAGTAATATCTTTACTGGTAATAGAACCAAAAAGCTTACCCTCTTTCCCAGCTTTCACTTTAATCTCTAGTGAGATATTATTAAGTTTTTCTGCTAAATTTTTAGCTTCACTTAATTCTTTATCTTTTTTTTCTAATTCACTTTTCTTTAAATATTCTACTTGCTTAAAATTACCTTTAGTATAAGACATCGCTTTACCCCGAGGAAGCAAGAAATTACGGCCGAAACCATCACTTACTTCAACTACATCTCCTACTTGTCCTACTTTTTCAATATTTTGTTTTAAAATTACCTTCATATTTAGCAACCTCCTTTTTATATTATTATAAACATTAAAATATTTTTTTACAATTTAAATTGTTTGGTTAGTTGTTTGCCTAATTTATTCTTCTTTAGCGGTAATTAATTTTCTAAAATCTATCCAGATATCTAACATAGCTGCCCAAGTAGCAATCTGTGATAAAAGTGGTTGAAAACATACCAAGATATAGATAACCCACTTCAAAAAATTTTTAATTTTAAACCGTTCTAATATAAAACCGGTTAAAGAAAGACCATAAATTAAAAATACTACCGAAAAAAATAGTTGTATATTCACTCCAATTTTACTTAGAAGAGGAAGGTTATACTTTGCTCCTAGAAATATCAATATCACCCCTAAAAAATAACTCCAGAAGAAGGATTTTGAAGCTCTCCATTTAGAAAAGGAGGTAAAGTTAGACAGTTTATATCCAAACCTCTTCAAAACTAAGCGAGCTACCCAATAATTTATAATGGTATCAAAAATAGAAGCAAGAATAATCATTCCTGGAAACGCTATCCGAACAATATTAATAGTTTGGGTTAAAGATTCTTTCATTGAAGAAAATTGTTCTGGAGATAACCCCATACCGTTGTAAAAATTCAAAGATTGAGTTATAACTCTGTCTATCTCTTCTACATCGAATAATACAGGATTAATGTTTAAAAACCAAAACCCAATTAAAAGAATTAAACCTTTGGAAAGGAGAGAAGCTACACTCCCAACCATAATAATATCAGTTAAAGAGAAATCATTCTTTATAACAAATCCTAAAGTCAATCCTAATATCCCAAAACCCAACAAAACCATAATTCCTTGCCAGGGGCCAGCTAACATACTTACCAAAATTCCCGATATAAAAGTGGAGATAATGGCAAACTTTAAACTATGACGTAAACATAAAATTATAATTGGAAGCGGACATAAAAAACTTACCAATGTTCCTAATAAGGGAATATATATACTAATGATAAATATAACAGCGGTAATTGCTGCTAGAAATGCACCTTCAACTATTGATTTAGTTGGAATTTGATCACTCAATAAAAGACCTCTTCTTTTAAATTTTAAACTTAAAGCAGAATTAGTTAGTTAGTTAGTTAGTTAGTTAGTTAGCTAGCTGGTTAGCTGGTTTGATTTTAATTCATCAACTAACTAACCAGGTAACCAATTAACTATCTAACCAAATGTTATACTATATACTAATTTACTAATTTGCTTATTTAGCTACATAAGGGAGAAGTCCTATTTCTCTTGCTCTTTTTATAGCTACAGCAAGTGTACGTTGATGTTTTGAGCAATTTCCAGTTGCTCTACGAGATAATATCTTGCCCTGTTCACTAATAAATCTTTTTAATAAGTCTATATTTTTGTAGTCCGCTACTACTTTTTCTTTACAAAAAAAACAGACTTTCTTTTGTGGTCTCTTAAAAAATCCGTAGTTCGTCATTAACGATTATTTTTCCTCCTTTAAATTATCTTCTCTTTTTGGAAGTTTCTTCAACGATGGACTAATTTTCTTTTTTAGAAATTTTTTTTTCTTGTTGTAAAGTTAGTAAATATCTAATAACTCTTTCTTCTAACCTTACCACTCTTTCTAGTTCAGAAATAATTTTTTCATCCACATCAAAATTTAAGACTACATAAATTGCTTCTGTAAAATTCTTAATTTCATAACCTAATTTTCTTTTACCCCATTTATTTGTCTTGGTTATCTCTCCCTTACCATCAGTAATAACTTTTTTAATTTTATCAAATAAAGAATCTAATTCTTCATCTTTTAATTGGGGATTTATAGCTAGCATTATTTCATAACTTCTCATCTGTTCACCTCCTCCTTTTGGTCTAATCAGCCCCTGAAAGATTTCTTCAGGAGCAAGGAAATTAAAAACCTAAATTGATTTAATATTATATCATCAGATATTTTTGATATCAAGCTTT
>NZ_PFKO01000235.1:599-1083 GCF_002784285.1 Candidatus Infernicultor aquiphilus | reverse complement strand
ATTTAAATGATTTAAGATATGATCGAATTGTTATCATGACTGATGCTGACGTTGATGGTGCTCATATACGTACTTTACTTTTAACTTTATTCTATCGTTATTTTCCTAAATTAATTAGTGGTGGCCATCTTTATGTGGCAAAGCCACCATTATATCAAATTAAAAAAGGTAAAGAATCATATTATGTTTATACTGATGAAGAGTTAAAAGTTTTAAAAAAGAAACTTGATGTTAAAGAAGTCGTGGGTGTTTTTGAAGAAGCGGAAAAAGAAAACAATGGGGAAGTAGAAGTTGAAAAAGAAGAAACAGAAGTAACAAAAGGCACTAAAGTTAATATACAAAGATACAAAGGTTTGGGCGAAATGAATCCAGCACAATTATGGGAAACTACCATGGATCCCATAACTAGGACTTTAAAACAAATTAGCATTAAAGATGCTGCCAAAGCTGATGAAACTTTTGACATTTTAATGGGTAGTGATGT
>NZ_PFKO01000235.1:0-497 GCF_002784285.1 Candidatus Infernicultor aquiphilus | reverse complement strand
CTATTATAGTCGTAAAGCGGGACTCCGAATTATGTTCTTAATGAGCTTTTCTTATTACAGTATTGGCATTTGACCGTGAGGAACGCATTAGGTTCTGTAATTAAGGGCAATCGACAATTGGTTGATGTGAGTTGAAAGGTTGATTGGCAGTAGGGGCAGCGAACAACAGGGTGAGGTAAACTTTCTATTTTTTCCTTTATTAATCTTCTCTCTGTACGCCTAAATGTTGGATAGAACACTATCATGTATAACACAATAAAAGCGAGTACTCCGGCACCGGAAAAAGATCTTAGTGCCCCTTTGGGATCAACAATACAAATAAGAACTACGGCGCAGAAAAGAAAAATCACAAAAACGATTACACTAACAAAATACACTATTTTTCGCTTCTCGCTTGCTTGCTCCACCTTCCTTCGCAAGTCCGTATAGAGTGTTTCTGTAAGAGTTGGTTTTTCTTCCGTTTTCATGCAAAAGAATATTCTCTTACTCCCTAAAAT
>NZ_PFKO01000244.1:0-5683 GCF_002784285.1 Candidatus Infernicultor aquiphilus | reverse complement strand
GTAATTCTGTTACCTCGCCAGGCATCTCCAGAATCCTCTGGGCTTGATCCAAAGGAAGATAGAAAATAGTATCATCCAGCATCTGTATAGAACTTTGAAGCTTCCCGACAATCTGGAAAGTAGAACCTTTGAAGGAGCCAAAAGGAGTCGTATACAGAATAGTGACTTTATCCCCTACTTTACGGTCTATTTTTTCCAGTAGTCCGGCTCCCATAACGACTTCCTTGCTACCCAATTCAACCATCCTTCCCTCGATTATCTTTTTATCTATCTTGGTAAAGGCTATTTCTTCAACGGGATCAACTCCCCAGCCCATCATTCCCACTAATTCATCATCCATACTGACCACAGCTCCGAATTTCAGTCGTGGAACAACCTGTTTCACTCCTTCCACTAACTTTAATTTTTCACTCATCTCTGAGTAACCTTTACCATTAAACCCATCTAAAGTATAATTTAAAGACAGAAGACGTTCTTTTAGTTTGTATTCTTTATCGATAATCCGTATATGACCGGCTTTATAATGGATATGATTTTCAAAAGTAGATTCTATCATTCCGCTGATTAACCCCCGGGCAAAGATCACGGCAATAATGGCAACCGCAATAGCAATAGCAGAAATTGAGGTTCTAATCCTGGATCTCGATAGATTTTTCTTGGCTAAATTCCATAAAAATTTTATTTTCTTTACCCTCCCTGCCTGTGCGTGTACGCACGCAGACAGGCTTATCGATGATAGATTGCTTTTACCGGATCTTTATGTGCTGCCCAATATGCCGGTACTATACTGGATAACAGTGCAACCGTAACGCTTAAAATAAATAAGAAACTGAAGGCAGGATAATTCCAGGTTCCATAAATTTTATCGAGAATGGGAATGCCATATTCAGATATATCTATACCCATAACGTTGAAACCAAAACCGTATTTCGCCATCAAACCTACCCCTGCAAACCCAATTAAACATCCGGCTAATCCACCAAGGATGCCTATGCCGGTTGCCTCTACCATAAAGACAAAAACAATCTCCCACTCTCTCATCCCCAAAGCTTTCATCATACCGATTTCTCCCGTTCTTTCCAGGGCAGACAGGATAACATTATTAATAATTCCTATCATACCAATAAGAAGAACGACTAACAGGATAGTCCCAATTCCACCTTTTTTGGCAGTACTTAAAGCGATGATTGATTCAGCGGATTCTCTCCAGGAATATGCTTGCAATTCCAGGTCTTTATCTTTAAAACTATCCATCAATACTTTGCCGATTTTATCCTCATCTCCGGAAGCTGTTTTCAGAGCAAGCAGACTAAACCCATTATCGACGTTTAATGCCTGCTGGGCAATATCTAAAGGAACAAAAACAACCCCGTTATTAATCATCGGGTTGGGCGTATTTAACAGACCTGTAATTTCCACATCGATGGTATTAAAGGTATCTTCTTTCGTCCTCACCAGAAGTGTAATATAATCATTAATTTTTAAATCCATTAGTTCGGCTAATTTTACGCCTATAACTGCTTTTGATTCACCCGGGCTAAACATCGAACCTTCAATGATATAATTTTGAGTAGCAAAAACCTCATTATATTGTTCGGGAGAGATACCCAAACCCAGGACCACTGTTTCATCAATCCCGTTATTAAGGTTGGCCTTAAATCTTAGTTCGGGAGATACTCCCAATATTCCATCCATGTTTTTTATGCTGTCTACTATATCCTGGTTTAAATAAATTAAATTTTCTAAAGGCAGCTTTTCTCTGTCCTCCCAGTATTCAGGATAAGCCACCTGAATATTCCCTGTATCGTAATTCTTTATATTGCTAAAAGACATTTCTTCCATGCCGCCCATAACAGAATCCATAAATAAATAACCGAAAAATGCAAAGGCAATCACCATAATTGTAATTACATTTCTCCTTTTTTGGCGGGTTAAATTTTTCAAGCCGAGTTTAAAACTAAACACCTTTTACCCCCTCCTTTCATCGGCAGAAATCATACCATCCTTAAGATTAATATATCTATGAGCATATTCCATTACCATCGGGTCGTGGGTAGAAAAGATAAAAGTAGTGCCTAATTCTTTATTCATCTTCACCATAATTTTTACTACATCGGTAGCATTTTTAGAATCCAAATTGGCAGTTGGTTCATCTGCTAAAACAAGCTTGGGTTCCTTAACTAAAGCCCGGGCAATGGCCACTCTTTGGCTCTCTCCGCCAGAAAGTTCATTGGGCCTTCGATTCTCCAATCCCTTAAGCCCCACTTCTTCTAATATTTGTAATACCCTTTCTTTTATTTTCAATTCTGAAGTATGGTCAATCAGTCGGATAGCAAATTCTACATTTTCATAAGCAGTTAATACCGGAATCAAGTTATAACTTTGGAAGACAAATCCGATATTGAACCTTCTGGTCATGGCAAGGGCTTTCCTGGAAAGATCGCTTACCTTATTTCCGTTTAAACGAATTTCCCCCTCTGTAGGTGTGTCCAGACAACCTATCATGTTTAGAAGCGTGGTTTCCCCTGAACCGGAAGGACCAAAAATGGTTGAAAATTCGCCTTGTTCTACTATTAAGTCTACTCCTCGCAAAGCAGGTACTTCTATTTTTCCCTGTTGATAAATTTTTTTGACTCCTTTTAGTTCGAGTAAAGACATTTAATTCTCCTCCTTGACTAAATTCGATTGAATTAATGATTCCTTTTTATATTTTAATTACTTATCCAGTGAATAAATTTAAGTTAATTCTCTTTAATTATTTTATACTTTATTTCAATTTTTTTCACCTATCGATGATAAATTGCTTTTACCGGGTCTTTATGGGCTGCCCAGTAGGCGGGAGCTATACTGGAAAATAATGCAATCACTAAAATGGTGATGCCATTCCTTCTTTTTTGGCGGGTTAAATTTTTTAGACCAAGTTTAATACTAAACATCTTCTGCTCCTACAATTGCAGTAATGTGTAATATGTAATAAGTAGTAAATGGATACGATAAAATTAAAAACCAGAAAGTAGAACTAAGAAATTAATTAATAGTGATAAATTTCAGTTTACCAAATACTGCGTTTGCTTCAATTTCTAAATATCCTTGATTAGTGCTAATATCGCCTATTTTATATTTTTGGGAACTAAATATCACTGATGATCTATCCGGTAATTCTAATTCACCAAAGGCAGAACTCGCCTTGATCAATGTCGGGACATCAGGATTAAGGATAACTTTTCCATCTGCGAATATGGCATTAACCTCTATTTTCTTTACCTCACCTTCTATCTTTACTTTTGATAAATCGATTGTGCCTGAAGCAAATACAATATTATATTCATCTTGAACTTCTGAAACCCTGATTATTCCTTCTCTAAAGATAATGCTTCTGCTATCTTGAAAACCAAAACCATTAAAAAGGATAAATACTCCGAACAAGACAATAACGATCCCCACGATTAATTTGAATGTATGAACATTAAAATTAAAAATACTATTCAACAGTAAAACGATTCCTATTACTAAAAATACGATTCCCATAAAATATCCGCCAAATATTCTCATTATTTATCTCCTTTAAATATTCTATTTATTTTGTAAAGCGGTAATGATAGCCGGAAGAAATGCCGGAAGGTCTTGAGGTGTTCTGGAAGTAATCAAATTATTATCCACTACGACTTCTTTGTCCAGATAAATCGCTCCAGCATTGATGAGGTCATCCTTGAGCGAAATCACAGCTGTGGTTTGTTTACCCTTCATAATATTCGCCGAGATAAGAACCCAGGGGCCATGGCAGATAGAAGCTACTACGCTGCCTTTAAAATTGCTATCTTCTTTCCTTTTAATTTCATTAAAATATCCTCCTTCTAAAATTATTTTCTAATAATTTACCCATGGATTTTTACGTCCCCTATCATTTTCTAATTGTAACCAAATTATCCAGGATATGCAAAACATCGATAAACTAAGAGAGTTAATTAGCGTTCTTGCTAGTGCTATAAGTTCGGTCTAATGGCTTATTGTACCTTATTTTCCGAATTTTCTTTATACTACAAATCTATTTAAAAATCCTCCTTTTTTAGAAGAATATTTATAATAAAAAAGCCCTTCAGTAAAATGCCAAAGGGCTGCTTATTATCTGGCTCCCCGAACTGTTCCATAGATAGAACTTTTACATCTATATTCTATTTTTCTCCCAAAGTAAAGAAATCCAATCAAATTATACCCAAATACCAAAACCCTATTTACTTAGCAAGAGAATATAAATGTATGATTGATAATGGCCAAGTGAAAAATCAGCCAGCCCTTGCAAAGTTAAAAGGAGTTTCAAGGGCAAGAGTAACTCAAATCTTAAATTTATTGAAACTCGATAAATCTTTTATAAAAAAATTCTAACAAATTGGAGACTAAATGGAAAGAAGAATTATTTCAGAAAAGCAATTAAAAAAATAATTAATAAAAACAAGAAAAATAATACTTGTCACAGTAATGTCACAGTAATGTCACAGTAGAATGTCACAGTAAAATATAATATTTTGTTGGGTCGGTTGAACTTTTAGCAACTGCTTTAATGATTTTATTTTTAACTAAGTCATCTAAATCACGCTGAGCAGTCTTACGAATACACAAAGTAACTTTCTGATAATTATTTACTGTTATTTTATCGTTTTTTAGTATAAATCTAATCGCTTCTTCCTGACGGGCATTAATTCCTACTTTTTTTATTTTCTCTAATTTTATATCATTCTCGATAATCTTCTTTCCCTTATCCTGTATACCCCTCATCTGCGATCGCAATCCGTTAATAAAATACTCAAGCCAAACCGTCATATCCATTTTGTTTTTTCTTACGGACTGGATAGCATTGTAATAGGCCAAACGATCTTTTTCATAATATTCAGAAATAGTAAACAACTTCTTAAAATCATATCCAGTCTTGTAGAGAATAAGTGTAGAGAGAAGTCTTGCTGTTCTACCATTACCATCTACAAAAGGATGTATATGCACAAACTGAAATTGAGATATAGCTGAGACTATAACTGGTGATATTTTTTTAATATTAGCGTTAATCCATTCTACAAATTCCCCCATAAGATGAGACACTTCTAAAGGCGCCGGTGGAGTATATATGATCTCTTTTGTTCGAGAATTAACTACGTAATTTTGAATTCCCCTATATTCCCCAGGATGTGCCTTGTCCCCACGGACACCACGGACAAGGATTTTATGAAGCTCCCGGATTAACCCTTCGCTTATAGAGTTATCTTTGCCAAGATATTTTGAAATAAAATACATTGCCTTCTTATAATTAAGAAGCTCCTTCTCATCGTCACGATTAACGTCTTTAACCTTTTTTCCTGATAATATATCTTGCGCTTGCTCAAGATTAATAGCTGTACCTTCTATATGAGTTGAATAATGTGATTCAAGAATAAGTGCTTTTTTCTGCATATCACTAATCCAATCATCTTTAAGCTTAATTGCTTCAAGAAAACCTCGTACACGCTCAATTTCAATCAAAGCTTGATTTATGTTTACTGTTATTTTAAATTTAGGATGAAATGGCATATTTCTATATTCTCCTTATAAAGGTAGGTTGTATGGGTTTAAAGCATTTGGATTAGTTGAAGATATTTCTGCAAATGCTTCCCATATTTTTCTACTATTCATTTTTTTTAATCTTGGGAGATATCTA
>NZ_PFKO01000247.1:509-5713 GCF_002784285.1 Candidatus Infernicultor aquiphilus | reverse complement strand
CCATTCCCCGATCAGGTCGAGGACAGGTTTGTTTACTTTTTGGGAAATAACCATAATATAATATAATATAATATAATATAATAGAGTAGATAACAGTGGAGTTGGTAAGATGAAATATGAATTATCATTAAAACAAAAACAAAAATTAATTCTTACTCCCCAATTATATCAATCGATTAATATATTACAGCTAAATTTGGTTGAACTAAAAGTTTTGATTGATAAAGAGTTAGTAGAAAATCCCTTGTTAGAAATTAATCAAGAAGCAAGTTCAATGGTAGAAAAAATAAGCCAGGAGGAAAATTCTAATAGTCGGACTGAAGAACCAGAAAGAAACATAGAAGGAGATAACTTTTTTGATTGGTTAAGTTACCTTAAAGAAAAAAATTATCCACCGTATTCTTTACCTGGATCAAGATTAGAAAAAGAAAATTCATATGAAAATTTTATCTATTATAAAGAATCACTACATGAATATTTGTTAGCTCAATTAGGACTGGTGATAAATAATAATACAGACTATAAGATTGGAGAATATTTGATCGGGAATATTGATGATAATGGTTATCTAACTTTTAGTTTAGACGATATTTCTGGTGATCTAAATATAAAAAGGGATAAAATAGAAAAGATATTGTTTTTGATTCAGAGTTTTGATCCACCGGGAGTAGGAGCAAGAAACTTAGAAGAATGTTTATTAATCCAGGCAAAATATCTAGGCCTCAATGATGTAAACCTAGAGACGATAATAAAGAAACATTTGAACGATTTAGCTCGGAAAGCATATAAGAAAATTGCTAAAGATTTAAAGATATCAGTTTTTGAGGTTCAATCTTTAGCTGATATAATTAAAAGAACTTTTGATCCTAAACCAGGAAGAGAAATAGGTGATTTGAAAGAAATTAAATACATAATTCCCGATCTAACAGTAATGAAGAAAGGAGAAGATGAATATAGGGTATTTCTGAATGATACTTACTTGCCACAAATAAGGATAAATTCTCAATACCAAAAAATTTTAGATGTAAATAATAATAATTCTTCTATTGTCGCAGAGAGGTTGACCAAGAGAAAGAATATTTCTGATCACGAAATTAAAGATACCATAAAATATATTGAAGGGAAATTGTCCTCTGCCAGGTCATTACTCAAAGGAATAGAACATAGAAAAAGGACTGTTTATCAAATTGCTGAAATTATAGTCAACTATCAAAAAGATTTTTTAGATGAAGGTATTTTATATATCAAACCTCTGACTTTAAAAGAGGTTGCAGATAGATTAAATATCCACGAATCAACTGTATGCAGAGCGATTAGTAATAAGATTATTCAAACTCCCCGTGGATTTCTTAAGATGAATTTTTTCTTTTCTAAGGGAGTAGATATGAAAAGTGGAGGAATTGTTTCTACGGATAAAGTGAAAAGTATAATAAAAGAGTATATTGATAATGAAGATCATTTAAAACCATGGAGTGATCAAAAATTAACCGATTTGTTAAGTAAGAAAAAAGGGATAAACATCTCCCGACGAACTGTTACTAAATACAGAGAGATATTAGAAATATCTCCTTCTAATTTACGTAAAAGATTTTGTGTTTAGTTGTTTAGTTACCTGGTTAACTGGTTTAATATTAATTTATTTATTAACTAACTAACCAGGTAATCAACTAACTAGCTAACTAATTAGTAATTTATCAAATAAAAAAGGAGAAAGAAATGACCATAAAAGTAGGAATTAACGGATTTGGGAGAATTGGGAGGAATGTCTTTAGGGCTGGATTGAAAGATAAAGAAATAGATTTTGTTGCGGTTAATGATATAACCGATGCAGAAACTCTTGCCCACTTGTTAAAGTATGATTCTATTTATGGAATATTACCTGGGGTAAAAGCAGAAGGTGATACTATCTTTGTTCAGGAAAGAAGCTTAAAAGTACTGAAGGAAAAAGACCCCAGTAATCTTCCCTGGAGAAAATTAGGTGTTGATATAGTCATTGAATCAACAGGAATTTTTATAGATAAAGAAGGTGCCACAAAACACCTAACTGCTGGAGCGAAGAAAGTAATCATTTCTGCCCCTGCAAAAAACGAAGATATTACTATTGTAATGGGAGTTAATGAAGATAAATATCTACCTGAAAAACATCATATAATTTCTAATGCCTCTTGCACGACTAATTGTTTGGCTCCCGTTGCTAAAGTATTAAATGATTTTTTTGGAATTGAAAAAGGAACTATGACTACTATTCATTCTTACACTGCGGATCAGAGGTTGATGGATTCGCCTCATAAAGATTTAAGAAGAGCAAGGGCAGCTGCGCTTTCTATAATTCCTACCAAAACAGGAGCTACAAAAGCAGTAAGCTTGGTGATTCCTGAATTAAAAGGAAAATTAAATGGTATGGCCTTTAGAGTCCCCACTCCTAATGTTTCAGTGGTAGATTTAGCAGTATTATTAAAAAGGAAAGTTAGTGTAGAGGAGATTAACCAAGCTTTTAAAGAGGTCTCTCAAGGAGATTTAAAAGGAATTTTGGATTATACCGAAGAACCTTTAGTCTCAAAAGATTTCAATGGTAATAGTAATTCATCTATAGTTGATGGCCTGTCTACCATGGTTATTGCTGATAACTTAGCTAAAATTATAGCCTGGTATGATAATGAGTGGGGTTATTCTTGCCGAATAATAGATCTTCTTAAATATATTTGGAAATAAATGGAGGTTAAAGGAATGCGTATCCCGGTCATTGCTGGGAATTGGAAAATGAATAAAACAGTAGTAGAATCTATTGCTTTGGTTAAAGAGCTAAAAGATTTTATTCGTGAAATTAAAGGAGTAGATATTGTAGTTTGTTCACCCTTTACTTCTCTTTGGGTAGTTAAGGAGATAATTAATGGAACAAGTATACATCTGGGGGCTCAGAATATGTATTGGGAAACTAAAGGGGCTTTTACTGGAGAAATATCTCCTCTAATGCTTAAAGATGTGGGTTGTGAATATGTTATATTAGGTCATTCTGAAAGAAGAGAACATTTTAAAGAAACTTCTGAAGAAGTAGTTAAGAAGACCAAAGCTGCCTTTTCGTTTAATCTCATACCTATTGTATGTATAGGTGAAAATTTTGAGGAAAGGGAAAGTGGCAAAACTAAGAGTATAATAGAACAGGAAGTTAAAGCTTTGTTTCTGGAAATTGATTCTACCTTAGCAGGAAGAATAATTATTGCTTATGAGCCTATCTGGGCTATTGGTACAGGTAAATCTGCAAACTCACAGGAGGCCAATTTAATAAATAAATTTATTAGGGAACTATTTTCCTCCGAATATGGGAATAAAGTAGCTGAGCAGATAAGAATATTATACGGAGGGAGTGTAAACCCTAAAAATATTGAGGAGCTTATGAATGAATCTGATATTGATGGTGCTTTAGTTGGGGGAGCAAGTTTATATGCTTTAACTTTCTCTCAAATAGTAAAAGCAGCTGAAATATTATAAAGTTAGTGTAAACTGTAGCGGGGTAGCAAAAATGTGTAATATGTGATAAGTGACGTGTAATAAATACCTGTTCCTATAATTTTAGAAATTTAATCTTATTACTCATTACATATTACTTGTTACTGTATTTTATACTCGATACTATATTTAATATCTTGAACTTAACATATAATTGTGTTAAAATATAACACTGAAATCATTGGTGAAATAAATAAAATAAATTAAGAGTTTTAGAGAAATTTTTCTCTAACTATCTTAATTTAATTTTTAAGAGAGGAGCTAAAAATGCCCATAAGTTTAATAGTGATTCAGATTATTGTAAGTATTGCTTTAATTTTGGTAGTAATACTTCAAGTGAGAAAGTCAAGTAGTGCCTCAGGTGTATTTGGTGGAGGTACAACTGCTGATTATGGTGGTAAGAAAGGTAAAAGTAGAGAAGCATTTTTAATGAAACTAACTACTGTTATAGCAGTACTTTTTATGTTGTCTTCTCTTCTGATTGGTTTGATTAAATAAAAGGGATATCTTTTAAAGAATGAAGGAATCTATAAGTTCAATTATAGAAATAGAAAATTATTCTATTAAGCAAGACAGAAAATTTTTCTCGGCTACTCATGAAGAAATAGAGAAAGGGTTAACTACTGATATATATTTTGTGAGAGCTCAAGAGATATTAAGATATCTTCGATTAGAGAACACTATAGTAACTGCAGAAATTTTTCCCCGAGGGGGAGGTATATTTGCTGGAACTGAAGAAGTATATAATCTTTTAAAAGACAAAAAGATAAAATTATGGGCTTTAGAAGAAGGCGTGAGGTTTCAGTTTAAAGATACCGTAATGAGAATAGAGGGTCCATATTGTGAATTTGGCGTTTTTGAAACAGTTATCTTAGGAATTTTAGCCAGTAGTTCAGCCTGGGCTACTGCAGCCCGTGAATGTAAAGATGCTGCGAGCGATAAGAAAGTCCTCTGTTTTGGTTCACGACATATCCATCCCGCTGTAGCTCCAGTTATGGAAAGGGCTGCCATAATTGGTGGAGTAGACGGAGCAAGTTGCATATTGGGAGCAAAATTATCTGGGGAAAAACCCCAGGGAACTATTCCTCATACTGTAATAATCATTTCAGGAGATACTATAAAAGCAGCTCAAGCTTTTAATATTTGTATGCCTAAGGATGTGCCCCGAATTATTCTTATTGATACTTTTAAGGATGAAGCAGAAGAATCTATAAGGGTAGCCGGTGCTTTAGGAAGAGATTTATTGGGAGTAAGGTTAGATACTCCAAGTGAGAGAGGCGGAGTGACTCCAGATTTAGTAAAAGAGGTAAGAATAAGACTTAATCAAGCTGGTTTTTCTGAGGTGAAGATCTTTGTTTCAGGAGGTCTCACCCCAGAGAGAATAAATCTTCTAAGTAAAGAGCAAGTTGATGCTTTTGGAGTAGGTAGTTATATAAGTGATGCCAGTCCTATTGATATGACCCTGGATATAAAGGAAGTTGAAGGAAAACCAATTGCCAAGCGAGGAAGAATTCCAGGGAAGATAGAAAATTTAAAATTAAAGCGAATTATGTAAAAAAAGACCTTTTATATTTAAGATTTTGCCGGGATGGCGGAATAGGTAGACGCGCCAGCTTGAGGGGCTGGTGAGCATATTGCTTGTGGGGGTTCAAATCCCCCTCCCGGCACCAATAAGTCTTAAAAAGAGGAAGATAGTT
>NZ_PFKO01000247.1:0-474 GCF_002784285.1 Candidatus Infernicultor aquiphilus | reverse complement strand
GGTAAGTATAAGATAAAAACTTCTACAGGAGAAGCACATGGAAATGAAACTATGACGGAAATCTTAGAACACTCTTGCAATGTGGGGATGGTATGGGTTTCTCAGAAGGTAGGACTTTCAAAAGTTTATCACTATATTGAGAATTTTGGTTTTGGCAAAGATACAGGTATTACTTTAGATAAAGAAAGTTCACCTATAATTAAAGATATTAAAGACTGGAATAAAGTAGATCTTGCGACTTCAGGTTTTGGGCAAGGGGCTATAGTGATAACCCCCTTGCAACTTATCAGTGCCATTTCTGCGATTGCAAACAAAGGACGGTTATTTGCACCTTCAATAGTTAGTGAGATAGTTTACAGTGATGGTACAAATGAAAAAATTGATCCTAAATTTGTCCGTCAGGTTATTTCAGAGAAGACGGCATTAAATCTTTCAGCAATGTTGGTATCAGCTATTGAGAAGGGTTATGGAGAT
>NZ_PFKO01000152.1:0-1067 GCF_002784285.1 Candidatus Infernicultor aquiphilus | reverse complement strand
AGAAAGATAACTTTTGGCAACCGTTCAGCTTTGGGGGCTTCCAACCATGCGGTAATGATGAGTATTATTCAGACCGGCATCTTGAATGGTATCGAACCATCAAATATTTCACTGGCTTTATCAGTAAAGCCTTTAACTTCATTTACGGAATTGCCAAAGATAAGGCCGCCATGAATTTAAAAAGCCGAGGTTTAGCCTCGGCACCGTAATAATCCTGTAATATCGATTGTAAATTTTTTGGAAAAACTTACCTATTACCAGCTTTTTTCATAATTTATCTCAACTTCTCCAGAATTATAAGATTTTGAAATTAAGAATTAGTTTTTTATTTTTGGATTAATTTGCGAAAATTCTTTTTTAACTATTTGATATAAATCATCTACTGGTTTTTTAACTCTTTCTGGTTTTATCCCTTAAAACCTTAAGAGCAGCAATCACCCCAACTAAAGCTTCTTTCCCAGGATCGATAGTAACATAGGCAGCTTTTCCATGAGAGGTGCCTGTTCCCCATCTATCACCATGTACTCCTAAAGCCCTACGAAGAGGCACCATTACTTCTTCCTTCCCAATAATTAGACCTGCTGTTGGTGCACCAACAGCTTTATCCATGCTATATAACATCACATCAGCATTGGTTTTTCTAAGATCAGTTCCTATAAAGGGAAGACCCCAGGCATTATCCACGATATTAGGTGTTTTCTAGTTACCATTTTTTATTGCAATAGCATCAATTTCTAGTTTCGCATTCTTGGGAAGATTTGATACTTCAACACAAGAACGAGCTGGTAAACTCTTTTCAAAATATTTACTATATATCTTATTTACTAAAGCAAAATCCTTTATATCTTGTAGATATATGGTAACTTTTACTACATCTTCTAACGAACTACTACCGGCTTTTAAGATCGCTTCTATATTCTTTAATACCTGCTCGGTTTGTATTTCAATATCGCCATCAATAAATTCATTAGTTTCTGGATTTATAGAAATCTGACCAGAAAGAAACAATAAAATTTCTGCTCTTATTGCTTGGGAATATGGGCCGATAGCTAAAGGCGCTTTTTGCG
>NZ_PFKO01000051.1:1539-5748 GCF_002784285.1 Candidatus Infernicultor aquiphilus | reverse complement strand
CAAATAAATATCAATATTGCTACTATAAATATTCGTATTCGTGTCAGGGGACGGTTCTTGGTCACATTTTTTATTTCCTTTATTATATACTATCTTATTCTAACTCCTGACTTCTTTCTTCTTTCCTATACACTACGCTTCTACGCTAATTTTCTCTAATTATCATCTTTACGCTTTGATAAATATCTTCTGCTAAAAATTCTATCTTTTCTATCCCATCTTTCCTGATAATTCGATAAGTTTTAACCTGATAACCAGGTAATCCTTCTTGTACTACTATTTCTTGATTAGCTTTTAAGTTAGGATCTCTCTCTTTAATGATCTGGTAATCAATTACTTTTTGATCTTTACTAATAATTTGTACTTCTGGTTTATCTTCATTTTGGCCAAAAATATCAAATTGTAATATGTCTCCTAAAATTTTCGCAAAAATCACTATCTCATGATTTAAATTATTTTTAAATTTTAAATCTTTATACCCATAGAATATTGCTGCATCCCTTCCTAAAGGAACGTATTTATTTGCCTCTCCATATATGGTGTGGTTATATCTCTCTATAATTGGTATATTAGCTAAAAGAGCTGCATTATAAAGAGTACTTGCTACTTGGCATACTCCACCACCATATCCGTTTTCGAATTTGCCATTGGCAATTATAGTACCTTCTTTAAAGCCATCTACTTTCTCTGCTGGACCCACATATTTATTAAAAGAAAACACCTCTTGTGGATTTACTAATCTACCATTTATCATCTCAGAGGCTAATTTAATATTAAATCTAGTATTCTCATCTTTATTTTCTAATGAGGTAGAATATGTTCCTAATTCCTGATCAATGGCTAATTTTGTTAATACATTCTGGGTAGTATATTTGGGAGCAATAGTAATCACAGGCAGGCTGAAAATATATTTTTCTTGGTCTAAACATTTTAATGTTTTTATTATTTCTTTATTAAATTCTTCTAAATTAAGCTTTACCCCTACTCCACTTTCAATAATCCTATTACCATCTATATAAGCATCATTAGGCATACGATTTATTAAGGAACTTATCTTATTTTGAAAATCTTCTAATTTTTGTGGATTAAATTCAACTTGAAAAGGCACTTCATATCCTTTTCTCCAAAGGATAATTTTATCTTTTAGCCGTTTAAAAATATTACCAGTACGAGCAATACTATAAGTTTCTTCGATTACTTGAGGCAAATTAATAGAAACATCCAGCTCAGTATGGGGAATAAATTTTATTTCTTTATCTTCAAATAATAATATACGAGGAGAATCAATTATTTTCAAGGCAATGGGCTGAAGAGTTTTTTGAACTTCCTCCCTCTTTAATCCTCCCAATGGAATACCAAAGGCAGACACTCCGGGGAATATATTATTTCTGTTTATATATAAATCAACAGTATCTACTAAACTCACTATAACAAATATTGCCGCTAAAAATAAAAAAATTTTTCTTATCTTATTGTTCTGGCTGTTCTTTTTTTTCTTAGAATAATATTTCAATAAATCGTACTCCCATCATTTTATTATTTCTTATATATTTTTACTTTAGATAAGAGTATAAGTTGATAATTTATTAATATTTAGGTATAATATCTTAAATAAAATAATTTTAACAACTTATTAATACTATTTTCTTACAATTTTTACTATTCTATCCAGCGGGAATAGCTCAGGTGGTAGAGCGTTGGCTTCCCAAGCCAAAGGTCGCGGGTTCAAACCCCGTTTCCCGCTCCATTGTTTGGTCTATTACCAACCATATTTGCCCAGTAAAGGTACAAAAATACAACCTCCATAATTTTGTATTTTTAATTTACCTTTCTCTTTCTTCCCCAATAAAAGATCCTGGGAAAAAGAATTACCTACTGGAATTACTATTCTCCCCCTTTCTTTTAACTGACTTATTAAACTTTGGGGTATTTCAGGTGCACCTGCGGTAACTATAATACCATCGTAAGGAGAATATTCTTTTAAACCATTAGTTCCATCTCCCCCTACTACTTTAACATTTTTTATTTCCAATTCTTTAAATATTTTTTCGGCTCTATCTGCTAGATTTTTAAGACGTTCAACAGTATAAACCATCTTAGCCAATTTAGACAAAATGGCTGCTTGATAACCTGAACCAGTTCCTACTTCTAAAATACACTCTGAACCTTCAAGAGTAAGGCATTGAGTCATTAAGGCGACCATATAAGGCTGGGAGATGGTCTGCCCCATACCTAGGGGTAAGGGACAATCCAGATATGCTTCCTTTTCATTTTCTTTCAAGACAAATTTCTCTCGAGGTACCATACTCATTGCCCAAAGAACTCTTTTATCTTTGATACCTCTTCCTTTTATCTGATATCTTATCATCTCTTCTCGTGCTTTTTCGAAATCCATAAAAAATCACTTCAATTTCTAATTATTAATATCAATATCTAATCTATTAACCTTAAAAAAATTTTTCTAAAACATTATGCCCTCTAATTGCTTCTATTATAATATAAATAGTCATAGCAATTAAAAAACCTAAACACATCCTAAAATAAAAAATAACCGCTTTGGTTTTCGGATGATTAGTATGGTAAAGTCTAATTATAAACCTGGAAAGCACTATAATTATAAAAATCAATATTAAAATTAAATATATTTGATCATTCATATTTTTTATCTAAGATTCCATTTTTTTGCCCAATCTTTAACTTTAGGCATAATATCGTAATTAGTTAAGTCTAAAGAAAGTGGAGTTATAGAAACTTTATGGTTATAAATTGCCTCAAAATCAGTATCGGGTTCAATCTTCCCTTCGGGCAAGTCTCCTCCTAACCAATAATGAGTAGTACCTTGAGGATCATATATTATCTTTAATTCATTTTGATATACTCTTTTCCCATGTTTGGTTATTTCGATTCCCTCTATTCTATCATAATCGATATTAGGGACATTGATATTAAGTATTAAATTATGGGGTAAATCATCCTTTATTAAATGAGATATTAAATTTTTAGTGAATAATGCCGCGGATTCAAATTTAAAATCTTCATAAGCAGCAATTGAAATAGCTAAAGAAGGTATATTTCTCATCGCTCCTTCCATTGCGGCTGAAACTGTCCCTGAATAAATAATATCATCGCCTAAATTTGGACCTCGATTAATTCCTGAGACAACTAAATCTGGCCTTTTGTGCTTCATAATCTCCAATAATCCAATAACAATGCAATCTGCCGGTGTCCCATTTACCGAATATCCCTCAAAACCTCCATTCACTTTAACTGGTCTAATTCTTAAAGGTTTATGTAGAGTCATAGCATGACCAACAGTACTTCTTTCTCGATCAGGGGCAACTACTATAACCTCCGCTATATTATCTAATTGGCTTTTTAAAGTTTGAATTCCTTCTGAATATATTCCATCATCATTAGTTAAAAGTATCTTCATCTCTTATTTATTTTTATTTCTCCTTTTCAATATTTCTTCTGCTACTATTACCCCTGAGGCAGAGGCTTGAATAAGTCCACGGGTTATCCCGGCACCATCACCAGCGGCAAATAGATTATCAACTTTTGTCTCTAAACATTCGGAAAGCTCTAATCGGGAAGAATAAAATTTTACTTCTACGCCGTATAAAAGAGTATGCTTTGAATAAACTCCAGGAGCAATTTTATCCATCGCTTTTAGCATTTCGATAATATCGGTAAGAATTCTATAGGGCAAAACAAAGCTGAGGTCTCCAGGGGTAGCTTCTTTTAAAGTGGGTATAACTATTGAATGTTTTATTCTATCCGGTGTAGATCTCCTGCCCAATTCTAAATCTCCCAATCTTTGAATAATGACCCCTTCACTCAAAATATTTGCCAAATTAGCAATATATTTTCCATAAGCTATTGGTTCCTTGAAAGGTTCAGTAAAATTAGTACTTACTAATAAGGCAAAATTAGTATTTTCAGTACGATGTTCTTGATAGCTATGCCCATTGACTGAGGTAATACCATCACTAAATTCAATAACCACTTCTCCATAAGGACACATACAAAAGGTACGGACTCTATCATCGAATAATTGGGTATAATACACTAATTTTGATTCATATATAATATCAGTTAAACGTTTCATTACTATAGCTGGAACTTCTACTCTTACTCCTACATCTACAGGATTATTAGATATTTTTATATTTAATTCATCTGCCTGATATTTAAGCCATTCAGAACCAG
>NZ_PFKO01000051.1:0-1512 GCF_002784285.1 Candidatus Infernicultor aquiphilus | reverse complement strand
TTCCTTTTATTACTTCACCTTTTGTAGTTTCAACTCCTATTGCTCTTCCCTTATCAACTAATATTTTTTTTACCTCGGTGCTGGTTCGAATGTTATTTTTACTTCTTAGGAAATGGTACATCTTTTTTAATATTTCAGCACTTTTTTCGGTACCTAAATGTCTTATCCTGGTTGGTATTAGCTTTAAATTAGCCCAAGAAGCTTCTTTCTTAATAATATCTATTTGTTCTTCATTGGTGCCATAAACAGTTTTATTTGCTCCGAATTCAAGGTAAATATCATCAACATATTTAATTAAATTAATTATTCTATCTTTATCTATATAATTATCTAAGTGTCCACCAATTTCAGTCGATAAATTGAGTTTACCATCACTAAAGGCACCGGCCCCACCCCAGCCGGACAATAGTGAACAGGGAGAACAATGAAAACAACTCTCTTTTTTACTCCTCATTGGGCACACTCTCTGGTCGAGGTCTTTCCCTTTTTCTAATATCAATATATCCATATTATTTTTTTTCGATAATTCAAGGGCAGTAAAAATGCCTGCTGGCCCTGCCCCTATGATAATAACTTCATACTCTTTCTTTTTCATTTTAACCAACCTTTAAAATATTTTATTCGCCCGTACTAATTTTATAGTATTTTTATAAATAAGACAAATAAAATATAATTATTTTATAAAATAGAAAAATCCCGCCCTCTTTCTAACCAGACGAGATTCATTCTTCACAAATTAAGCTTATTGTCCCTGCATTGAACCCACCTAAACAATGGAAGACCATATCGAATTCTTTTCTGTTTCTCTGGTTAGTGGGTATGGTTAATCATGGTAAACTTTCTACGGCAAATAGTTCATTTTTCCGAATAGATGATTCGAGTAAATTTTTTAGTAAGGGATTTTTTAATTGACTTTTATAAGATTTAAGTGCTCTTTGCTTTAAATTTTCTGTTTCTTCCGACAACATCAATCTTTCCCATCCTCCATCAAAACTAATTAAACTAATTGGCGGTAGGGTGTATAAGTCGGGAGCATATTTTTTGGGACGAGGATACAGATGGTGATGAACTAAGTATTTATAAGCAATTTTTTTATTCGGAGATTGTTCTAATATTTTCTCTATAATTTTGCTGATGGTAGCATGGTCTTGATGAGTATCACCAGGATGAGGGTAGAGGACAATATCGGGATGGTAACTGTCTATTTGATTTTGAAATATTTTTTCTAATTCGGCCTGACTTTGTTGAGCAAGCTTACCGTCTGGATAATTTAAGAAAATTAAATTATTAGTCGGCACTCCCAAAACACTGGTGGCGGTTTTAAATTCCGAGTATCGCAAATCTTTTAAACTACGTTTATTGCCATCGGTAACTAAAACAATGGTAACCTCAGCTTCTCTTTGTACTGATTCGATAATATAACCGCCGCAGGCAATGGTTTCATCATCAGGATGAGGTGAAAAAACCAAAACTTTTTGGCCTTTTTCCGGCAGTTTTACATCATTTAAAAAA
>NZ_PFKO01000384.1:0-5603 GCF_002784285.1 Candidatus Infernicultor aquiphilus | reverse complement strand
CTTAATTTTGAGTCATTCATAGTTATCACCATAATATAGCTATTATGACTCTTACCCTTAGCCTATCAAACTTTCTGTCTGTCAGGGACTGGTTTCAGGCTCATCTTCGGATTAGAAAAGACTTTCACCCATGTCCGTGCCAGCGTTTATCTGTAGTGGGATAACACCGGGCAGTTTCTCTTTAATGATTCGAGCAGTGGTCAATAAGCCATTCCAGCTATAGGGTTGCCATGGAATAGCTATGCCTGCTTTTTTAAATAACTCTTTATTGTAATAGATCATCCTAACATCTGAACCGTACATAATAGCATAGACATCGTCTTTATGACTCCCCGCTTTTTTTGCAGGAGCATAGTACTCATCCCAAATTGGCCAGGCCTCAACATATTTATTTAAAGGTAGTAATAATTTTGCTTCTGCAAATTCTGGTACCCAGAATAAATCTATCCAGGCTACGTCCGGACCAATTCCACCTTTAACATCCAAGACAAACTGCATCTTCCAATCTTCCGGCGCAACTCCACTGGGCAGACACTTTACCTCAACATCTCTGCCTTTATCTTTCATCTCCTTTTCAAATAGAGGAACCACGACATCTTCAACCCATTCTGCCGACTGAGAACCCCTTCCGCCTTTTATTGAGTTGTAGGAAAATGAAATGGAAACCTTTTCAGCAAAGATGGAAGTTGACGTGGCCATTAAGAAAACAGCCAATGTAAGAACTAACACTAATAGCACCATAATTCTTTTCATTTTTCTTTAACCTCCTTTTATTAGATAACTTTCTTTTCAGCACAAAATATCCAATTTAATTAAAAAACTTAAAATCTTTTTTTCCATTTCTCACCCCCTTTTAAAGTAGAGATTATCGAAATGCTTTTCCTTACATCGTTTCCCTTTCAATACTTATGGGATATTGTACCGAATAATCTATTAAATAATACATACTACATTATTATTAAAAATCCTTCTTTTTGATAAAATTTTTACGGATACCGAGAACCGTTCCCTGTATTTTTAATCTTATCCCTACATTTTGGTCTGAATTAATTCAGTAAATAATAATATCTTTTCAGCATCAGAGGGGTAAAATAAAAAGGGTTTTACATCTTCAGCTAATTCTTTAAAATTAATTTTTTCACATTTTAATAAAAATTTTTCTTTAATTTCTTTAGTATTTATATTTTCTTTCAGCTTCATCTTTTCTTTTAAAAAATTAAAATTCGGATTGGTTTTAGAAAAAAGAAAAATCGCATCGTAAAAATCTCTCCCCATAGCTCTAGGGCGATTTAAAATAGCCAATATTTTCTGAGCTAATAATACATCTGGAGGAACAACATTAATTCTCAAAAAAATATCAAATTTATTTAAAATTACTCTTCCCACTTTATAATTAACCTTTTGTGGTTCACTATCAATCTGAATAATTAACTTTTCCTGTGGATGACTGGTAATATTATAGTAAGAAAATATTCCAGGAAATTTTATAAAACTGCGAAAAGCCCTTCTATATCTATTTTGCAATTCAACAGAATAACCATATAATTCCAATTTTCGTAATATTTTTTGAGTTAGATCTTCAAAATCTTCTTGGCTTAAGCCTTGATTATCGAAATCCAGATCTTCAGAAAACCGTCGATTTCCGTGAATAACGTGGATGGCTGTTCCACCCATAAAGATCAATCGGTTTCCATATTCAGAGCTATAAATAATATCTAAAATAACATACTGCAGGTATTCTCTTAATAAATTTCTTTTATAAATTCTTAGATTTTCAGGATAAAACGATTCTATCTGATTTAAATTAAGCATTTTTCAAGTAACTCCAAAAAGCATTAATTCTTCTATTTAACTTCTTTCGATTAAATTTTTCTAAATAATTCATCAGCTTTTTCTCATCTATCTGCTCGAAAAACATTTCTCTATTGATTCGCAAGCTATTAAAATCTGGTTCGGTTTCTAGATGCGGATGCAGATAAAAATAATCCAGGAAGGCCTTCTCTATTTCAGCCATTTTTAAATATTGTTCTTTGTAATTCATTAGATAATAACCAAAAAATAGTGGGGGCTTTATACTTCGAAAAATAAATTCCCCGATAGAGGTCTTAAAATGAGAGGTCTTTCGGGTAGAAATTGAGGTAATTCCATAGATACTCTCCGGAATTAAGTGATAATAAGATAGGGCACTCTCCAAAGAGACATAAGAGGGTAAATAAATACGATTGGCAATCTTAAATAAAATTTCTTCACTAAGCTGAAAATCAGAAAAGATATAATAACCACGAATTACTTTCTTAATATAACCCTTATCCTGCCACTCATTTAATCTTGCCCGATAAAAATTAGGTTCAATGATTTTAATTTCATTTAAAGAAAAAATGGGGAAATTCTTTAATTCATTTTTTAATTCTAAATATTTCATTTTATTTCTCTAAAATACTATTTATAGTACTATCAAGAAATATTATACTATTTAAATGATTTAAAAGCAAAAAATATTTTCCTATTCCGATATAACCAACATCTTTTTTACTTTTTAACCAGTTCCACACGCCGATTCTGAGCCATCCCGATAGCCGTGGTGTTGGGTGCGATTGGTTTGGACTCACCATAATAGCCTTTGAATCTATATCAAAGTTGATTCCGTAAATCCGAACCCTCCCGAATTCTGAAAGATCCTTAGCCATTTGTTCCTGCACCCCACCCGCCCAATGAGGACAGCCGCCAACCTCCTGAGACTTATTCACCCCGCTCCATATTCCTGCTTCACCTACCTGACCTTCGCTCCACCAAAGACCATAAAATTTCTCTCCATCGGAGGTAAAAACCATTACGGCTGGACCTTTTACGTCGCCTTCCTGCCAGGTAATTTTTATGATCCGGCCTTCAATGCCACCATTTAATACTCCCTCATTATATTCGTAACAGCCGGTCACTGATGTTCCCTGCTGTCGGAGATGAAAGTCGCCATAGTCACTCTCAAACCATACTCAGCGGGTTTCTCTACAAGTAATGCTCCAGAAGAGAACGAGACCAGCGGCTGATCAGTTGCGGCTGCAAAAGTTTTAATCTGTTATTTCACCTTAACACTTCTGACCACTTCATCGATTATTGGTCTACAAACTCGTTCAAATTGGTCATTCTGAGCAACAAAGGCAAAACCAACGGATTGCCCTTTACTAGTGAAATAGGAATGGGAAATGCTTTTCACAATAGTGTTACCTATTGACATTTCGCCTTCAAAATAGGCAGTGGTATCTTTTATATCTTTTATTAAAATTTTGGCTGGGAACTGTTTTATTTGTTCTTGAAATAGGTTTTCTTCGTATTCTCTAAAGGAAGTGTTTGGCGGAACTGATGCAACTTTAATAATAAAATTGCATCCCTCATTGGAAACTGCAACCTCGTATTTGTCCGCTTCCGCTATTTTGCTTCTGTCGATATTCGGCCAGTTCGGATACTTTACTTCAAAATCATCTGTCTTAAAAGTTGCATACTGTTGCCCGTTGGAGAACTCTCCAGGCCGTTGACCTTGTGCTTCTTTTTGCGGACCCTTGTTGCTGAAAAAGAAAAATAGTCCGCCTCCGATAACCATCAAAACCAAAACGGCGATAATAATGTATATAACTTTATTGTTTTTCATATTTTTTACCTCTTAACTATTATTATTTAATAAATAAATCAACCTTTTATTATTTTAACAAATTTTCAATGGAAACATCCAATGCTTTGGAAATTTGTGCCATAGTTTGAACGCTCGACTTATTAACAACACCGCTTTCGACTTAAGCTACCGCGCCGCAACGACTCGTGTTATTCGTGAGACCTATATAGATTATAGGTCTTCGCAGAAGTAAGGTCAAAGAAAATAGATATTTTTTTTGTGCATTTACCAAGACATATTATATAATAATAAAGAGAAAGTTAGCAAATTGGTATTCGGTTAAACCCTTCCAGATGGCTTTAGAAAGCCAGCAGAAGCGCACTTTTCAAAAAATTTGATCTTAAATAAGAAAAGTACTAAAGTAAAAAAACCAGAATCAATCAGAGGCGAAAAGGGGGTGGGAGAAAATTAGCCTTTTATCCATGATTCTGTTAAAATAAAAAGTGAAAATAAGGAGGTTCTGGAGTATCAATTTATAACCACATCTTGAAACCAGGACAGTTAAAACAAAAACATGAAAAAAATAATTATTATAATCTCGGCTTTGATTATTGCTCTTTTTGGATTATTCTGGATTTATTCTAATGGCGCTTCTAAAAATACATCCGTTGAAAATAAAATCTTATCTTCGGCTGTTTCTATTCCGGAAAAAGTCCTTTCCAATAGATTTGGTTTTCTTGGCGGGCAAGAAGAGGAAAATCCTTTTGTAGAAGACGTTGGTGGGGCGTGGGTGCGGCCTCATCCGGGACCATTTTTGTGGGACTCGATGCAGAAAGATAAGAATGGTAAAACGGATTTTTCCAAAACAGATAAGATTGTTGGATGTCAGCAATCTCAAAATTATGGCACTCTGGCGACTATTTGGCCATTTGCTGAATGGGATCAAAAAATGCGTGACGGTTCTGACTTTTGCGCGGTGTCAAACAAAGATGAATTTTTGAATCAAAACGACAAGAAAGGTCGAGGCGATTATTTGCCTCTTCACCGTTGCAATCCAACAAATTGGGAGGATTATAAAAAATGGGTTTATTCCATAGTGGAGCGGTACGATGGTGATGGTATTGATGACATGCCCAATCTCAAAATCCCGATTAAATATTGGGAAGTGATGAATGAGCCGGATTTGTCGTATGGAAACAACGCTCCCGACAAAGACAGACTGACTTTTTATAAAGAAGGGCCGAAAGAATATGCCAAGCTTCTTATCCAAACATCGGAGGCAATTCGTTCAGCCGATCAGAATGCTAAAATTCTAATTGCCGGAGCGGCCGGGGCCGACAAACGATTTTTGGATTTTTACCGCGAAGCTCTCTCTGTGAATGGCACCAAAGACGCTTTTGACATTGGCAATGTCCATTGCATATCAAATGATCAGGGCACAAGCGATTTCAATGTCGGCGCTTATAAAAAGATGCTGGCCGAATTCAAAATATCAAAACCGATCTGGGTAACAGAAGCGGAAAGTTTTAATGGCAAAACCGCCGAGGAGAATTATGAACTGACAAAAAAGAGCACAATGGGAGCGATTTCAGCTGGCGCGGAAAAGATATTTTACACCCGTTACAATTTTAACGATTTCCGCACTGATATGTCTCAAAAAAATGTTGAGTCTGAAGAATCGATAAGGGCCAGCGAAAAACAATATCAAAGTATTACTTCGCAATTTTGAGGCTAATCGCAAAAGTTTGTGATTTTAACTAATTTATTGCAAGAGGAAAGCCTTATAATATAAGGGTTTCAGAGTCAGAATGCGAGATATCGCTTGTGGCGCATTATTTTAAGCCGGGCTATGGTTTTACCCCTCGAAAATGGCTTTTTTTAGCTAAATTTTCCTCCCTCCAAAATTTGAAAGTGGCTATTTATAGGGGTTACATAGTTTTGGGGAGGTAAAAATAGGTTAAAAACAGGGGTCGTAATTGCCGATACCCGCTTTCGCGAG